>JAYTIO010000641.1:0-5285 GCA_043731805.1 Pedosphaera sp.
GTTCGCTGGGTGGTGAACTGGAGCACTTGATTGCGCGCCAAAACGAGTTCACCGACCAGATTCATTAGCTTGTCGAGCAATCCGACATCCACGCGGATAGTGCTTTCAGAAACCGCAGAATTGCGCGATTCGGTCGGCTCCACTGGCTCAGGAACGACGGGCGATGTTGGCGACGCCACGGCAGTAGTCACCATCGCCGCTGCGGGCGCAGCAAGCGTAACCATGGGCACACTCACCGAGGTCAGGGCGACCTCATCGCTGGCCGCAGGCGGCGAAGCTGGTGGCAGTGAAACAAGCTGCGAATTCGTTGGGACGGGGGGCCGCTCTTTGCCATCGTTTAACTGCGTGAGCAGTTCAATTAGAATGGAGTAGTCGCGCTCGCCAGGCTGGCCGGTCGCTTCAATCTGGCCGAGCATGAAACGGACAGCGTCCACAGTGGCTAGGAGCGCACTGGTGATTTCCGGATTCACTACCATCACGCCGTCGCGCATCTTGCTGAGCAGATTCTCGCCGACATGCGCGACCGCCTCCAGTTTGCCGAATCCTAGGAACCCACTCGTGCCTTTGAGTGTATGAATAGTGCGGAAAATGCTGCCGAGCGTCTCCTTAGAGTGGGGCTCTTTTTCCAGCACAACCAAGTCTTGGTCCAGTCGGTCAAGATTTTCGTAGCTTTCAACGAGGAATTCTTTGGTGATTTCGTCCATATTTGAACAGGAGTTTGAAGCTGTGGGTTAGCTCGCGGAAGAAAGTATGCCTGCTGATTTAGTGTCTGATGGGAGAGACTCGCATGCATCGATTTCGCTCATCGAGTGTGGCGTTAGTCGGCGGCCCAGCGGCGCGCTTTAGTTTTGCTTTCATCAAATCGTTTAACTTTAAAAACTGCGCTCCATAAGAGCCGCAATCATTATCCAGTCACTTTGTGCTGCAACTTGCTGACGGATGCCAAACCGGCAGCACACTCGCACCCGAAGCACCCGCGAACCAAACTAAGCATCTAGTCGGCCAAGTTGAGAAAGACCTGAGCAAGTTTTTTTATTAATCCCTTCAACACTGCCGCTAGGCCTTTCTCTTGTGTGGAGTATTCGCTCGACCGCCGTTACTTGTTCCAAACACCGTTCACCCTACTTGCCCGACTCCTTGACTGTCTCAAGGCACGTCTGAGGCGGGTTTGGATTATTAACGAGCTTTTCAAGAAAGCTGAGCTCAACACCCACCCTTTAAGGCTCCATCCCGCTCAAACCAATCGATACATCAAGGCGTTATTTCGCCTTGATTACCCTCACGCTCGTCACCGTGTTAAACACGTAGGCGCGACTGGAAAATTTACTTCCGGAAGTCACTAACCCGGGGTGGGTAAATTTTGCCGCCATTGGTGGTGCTTTCTGCCTAGCAACCAGTTAAAATCGGTTGTTTTCACAAAACAGCGTTGATGGTGTCAGCGACTGCGCGAAAGCGGTGGACAAGCGGCGGTTTGAAAATCCGTTCAGTTTGTGCCCGGTGTTAGCGAAAAAGGCCACGGTTCAGGAGGGTCGCTGTTTGACGCCGCGCCGCTTTGTTCGCCGGCCTGAACTTTCATCCGGTAGCTGGGGGCCTCGATGAGGATGGGGTCGGCCTGGTGGAGGAGGCGGTCGAGCACGGCGGAGGCGATGGTGCTGTCGTTGTTGAAGATCACCGCTCATTGCTTGAAGGGCTTGTTGTTGGTCAGCGCGATGGAGCCGCACTCGTAGCGCTGCCTGATGCCTTGGAACAGGAGGTCAGCACCCTTTTGGTCGATTGGCAGGTAGCCGACCTCATCTAAAATCAGCAACTGTGGCGCGAAGTGTTTTTGGCGGGCGCGTTTGAGCCCCCCGTTCTTCTGGGCGGCGTGCAGGTCGTTGATGACCTCGATGCCACCGGCGAAGAGAGCGGAGTGGTCCACTTCGCAGGCGGCGAACCCCAGGGCGGTGGCCAGATGGCTATTGACGCTGCGCCGCTCGTAGCACTCCGCCACGAATGTGAAGAGCACCTCCATCTCCTCCCGGTCTTGCTGCACATATCCAAGGTCGTCGATCATCACGACCGCATCCCGTCCAGCTGCTTGAGGGCCGCTTCGAGCTTGAGTGCCTGCTTCGCGTTCAAGAGCTGCTGCACCAGCTTGAAGGTCGGCGTGAAGAGCACGGTCAGCCCGTGCCGCAGGATCAACTCCCGCCCTAGCGCCGCCACGAGGTGCGTTTTGCCATGGCCCGGCAACCCGAAGGCCAGCAGGTTCTCGCCCCGTTCCACAAAGCCCCCCTGCCAGCAGCGTGGGTAATTGTCGCCGCCCTTTGGCCGAGAGCAACGACTCGTCGACCTTGCCCAGGCTTTTGCCATCCGGCAGGCCGGACTGTTTGAGCAGCCGGGCCACGCGCCGTTGCCGCCGTTCCTCCGCTTCCTGCTTGCAGAGATGCAGCAGGAACTGGCCGTCCCGGACTTGTGTCCGAGGAGTTGGGTTCCCCTTGCTGGCGGGCAGGAAGGCAGGCCAGCTTAGGTTCTATGGTAGGAGCATTCGCACAACGACACCGAGCCGTCACCTGACCCGACGGAACTACCTGATGGGCATGCCAATAAAACCAATCTGCGGGTTCCCCGCTGTTTTCAGTGGAATGGAAGTCAGCGGAGAAGGCCGCGCTGGCGGCGCGCATGAAGGTAGCCGGTGGGAAGCTCCGTCGGCGGAGCGCACCCACGGGGCTGGCCCCAAGGGCCCGGAGCCCCAGCGGGGCGCATGAATCACGGCCCTTCCAAAGGGGCGTTTATGCGCCCCGCTGGGGCGCGCACCAGTTGGCTGGCTGGCCGGTGGGTGCGCCTCTCCCTGCGGGCGAGGCTTCCCACCGGCTACCCTCACTGGCCCCGCCGGGGCCGGGAAGCGCGCCGACCCAGCTCCCCTGCCACCGAAAACAGCGGAGCACCCTTAGGGGCGGCCTTATCTGTTCCCAATCAGCCACTTACGCCACTTTGGTAACGGCAAAACTCTCCGGCTGCACGGGTCAACTCTCCGGCTGTAGGGCCCGACTCTTCGGCTGCACGGGCCGACTTCACGGCTGGATGCCCCGACTCTGCGCCTGTTTGGGTCAACTCTTCGGCTGCTTGGGCCGGCTCTCCGGCTGGACGACCCCACTCCCCGGCTGCACGGGCCAACTCTCAGGCTGATTGACCCGACTCTTCGGCTAGACAGCTGAACTCCCCGGCGGGCGGCTGGTTCCGGAGAGGGCGGGGCCTCCGCCAGCCGAGTCGTGGGCTGGCCCGACGCTCCTCTGGTTGAGCTGGCACTTCTCCCTCAACCCGGCCCCACTGGGGAAAGATTCTTTACTTCGCGCCTTGCACCCGCCGTTGCGCCGGGCAATCTCGCCCCATCCCGAGGGCGCTGCCAGGTCCGCGTGTGGACGCGGGCCGGTGTCCGAGGGGGTGTAGAACAACCAAACAAAAGCGACCCAACCATGAACGAATATTGGGACATCACCCTTACCCGCGCAGTGCCCACCCAGGCGGTGTGGGGTTTGCAGCCGACGTTTGAACTCAACAACCTCACGCGCGCCCAGCACGGCACGCTGACCGACAACCTGCCGACGCTCGCGCAGTTCCGCGACACGGCGGAGAACAACCTGACCGACGCCCTCTCGGTGAAGGGCAACCACTTCACCAAGCTGCTCAATCTCGCCATCCGCCAGCCGGGCCTCGCGGACGGGATGCTGGAGGATGGCGACAACCTCAAGGACCAGCTCGACAAAATCTTCGCGGTGGATGCGGATGTGTCCGAGGCGCACACGCTGCGCCGCTGCCGGCTCATCCTGCCATTCTGGACGGACATGAACACGGCCCGCGCCGCCGCCGTGCCGCCCAAGCCGGCGTTGACGCTGGATTACCTAGCCGTAGCCGTGACGGTGGCGGACTTCTCCACGACCATGGACCTCGCCCTCGCCACGCAAAAGACGGAGGCGGAGAAGCAGCGCGACGTGACTACGGCCAAGGGCAGCTTGCGCGCCGCCGACCGCAAGCTGGATCGCGCGAACAAGCGCTGGTATAAAGCTTGGCTCAAGGCGTTTCCCGCAGGCACCCCAGAGGGCGACGCCGCGCTGTCCGACATCCCGACGGAACAAGGCACCGCGCAGGCGCAGCCCTTGCAAATCCTCACGCTCACCCCACTGGCGGACCACCGCGTCCGCGTGAACCTGGACCCCGCCGGCGGCGCCCACGCGACGACGAGGGAGCTGCAAACGATGCTGCCCGGCGAGACGGAGTTCGGGCACACGATTCCCAGCACGGGGAACGAAATGTTCCTCGGCCCCTACCCGCCCGGCACCACGCTCACCGCGCGCACCCGCGTGGCGAACTCGAACCCCGGCACCGTCACGAGCACGCCCAAGTCGGTGGTGACGATTTAGTCGGCGGGTTGCCAAAGGTCTCTCACCCCCCGGCCCAACCCAGGAGCCTGACACCCGAACACCCCTCACCCGCCCTTCGGGCACCCTACCCATGAGCCTGTAGCGGCCGTCTGTGACCGCCGAGTTGCGTGTCCGTATGTCAATGTCTGCCGCCCCTCGGTCTGCCGCCACCGCAACTCGGCGCTCACAGAGCGCCGCTACAGCGGCTCCGGGTTCAGGGACTGAAATCGCGAGCCTCGGCGGCTCGTGGGTTTTCTCCCAGCGGGAGAGGGTGTCCGCAGCGTCATTCTTCAGTCAGTGACGGTCACGCGCAGCTCCGCGCCGTTGCAGCGAATCTCCGGCACATACATCGCGTGGCCGAGGACGGGTAGGGCGTGGAACACGCCGGGGACTTCGGCGCGCATCTCGTAGCGGAGCTGCCAGACGCCTTCGGGCAGCTTGTCGAGGAACAGGGCGACTTTGCGGTCGCGCAGCTCCTGATAGACCCAGCGTGAACGGCCCGTGAAATCCGGATCGCCGATGCCGATGGGCCGGGGCGGCATGTTGCCAATGGCTGGCGCGATGCCAACGCGCGCAGGCGCAGCGGCGACGAGCACCGGTGCTGCGACCTCTACAGTAGCGGCACCGGCCGCACCGACCTTGGACTTTGGACCCTTGGCCTTTGGACCCGCCTGCACGGCGGGCGCGGGCTTGCCGACCTCGCCAAACTTCCGCTCCACCGCGCCGCTCTTCAGCTCGCGCGCGTAGAGACTCTCACCGCTGCGGACGGCCACGGCCTCGAAGCCGGCGGGCTTCAAATCCTCGAAGAGCAGATACTCGTAGTTGTTCTTCGCCTCGAGGGTCAGGACGGTCTCGATGCGCTCGCCGCTCTTCACGGACTCGCCGTCG
>JAYTIO010000642.1:0-2853 GCA_043731805.1 Pedosphaera sp.
GCCCCGCTGGCCCTGTAGTGGAGACTTCGGGGCCTTCGCCCCCGAAAACCCCAGCAAATCGCCATCATCCCCTCCCGAATCCGCCAAGTAGGGCTAGCCGGTTGCTGCACCGTCCTGAAGGTCAACCCGCATCCGAACTCCGTGAAGCATGTGACCGACCTGAAGGTTTACTGGGAGCGTGCTGGCACCGCTTACGATTTGGTCATCGTCGCTTCGGGCACGGTGCCGTCCAGCGGCTACAACAGTCCGTGGCTGGACCCGCTGATCTCCCTCCACCAGCCAAGTGACGGCTACCTGACGCTCGGCATGCTCGCGAAGCGGCCCGGCAGCGACCCCGCTGACACGCAGGTGATCACCACCTTGGTGGTCACCAACCGCTGGCATGGCGGGTTGGGCGAGGTGCGCGGCGTGCGGGTGATCGGGCAGGAGAATCAAGTTTGCAGGCGAGTCGGCCAGCACCCGACCGGGCGCTGAATTGGAAGGGCGGTTGCCTCACGCAAAGACTGCGAAGGGCGCAATGCCGATGCCCCGTGCCGGCGACTTCCAGTCGCCGTTCGTGGGCGGTGGAGATCAGGGAAAGTCTCAGCCAACCCAACCGTAAGGCGGCGGCGGGAAGCCGCCGGCACGCACCCGTTCACGCCAGCTCGCGGATGACTTCCCCACCGGTTTGCAGCGGGCGGGCGCGTCCGCCGCGATCCTCGAAGAAGCCATGCGGGTCAATGCCGAGCAGGTGGAAGATCGTCGCGGCCAAGTCCTGCGGGCGCTGCGGACGCGACGCCGGGTAGCCGCCGATGCGATCGCTCGCGCCGATGACTTGCCCACCGCGCACGCCGCCGCCCGCCAGCGCGACGGAGAAGCAGTGCCCCCAGTGGTCGCGGCCGCCGCTGGCGTTGTGCTTGGGAGTGCGCCCGAACTCACCCATCGCGACCACGAGCGTTTCATCCAGCAGGCCGCGCTCGTGGAGGTCCGTGAGCAGCGCGGGATAGGCGGAGTCGAGCTGCGGGCAGAGGACATCGCGGACGCGCTCGGCGTTTTTCTGGTGCGTGTCCCAGAGCGGGTTACCCACGTCGGTGTCGCCCTTTTCGCGCGGCCAGTTCACCTGCACGAGGCGCGCGCCGGACTCGATGAGCCGCCGGGCGAGCAGGCAGCTTTGGCCGAACTTGTGCCGACCGTAGCGGTCGCGCGTGGCGGCGGATTCGCGTTCCAGCTCGAAGGCGGCGCGGGTGGCGGCGTTTTGCACGAGGTCGAAGGCGCGCTGTTGCACGCGGTCCAGCGCGGCGATGGACTCGCTGCGGGCGCTGGCGAGGAAGTGGTCGTCGAGCTGGCGCAGCAGGCTGGCGCGCTCGGTGACGCGCAACGCGGAGACGCCGACGGGAAGTTTCAGCCCGTCAATCTCGAAGCCCGGCGCAGCGGGATCGCAGTGGAAAACGGAGGGGTTCCAGTTGTGGCCCATGAAGCCGCCGTCCTGACCGGGCCAGGGGATGTTCGGGTTGTTGTGAATCATCTCGGGCAGCAGCACCGAGGAGAAGGGCGAGCGCTCGCTGGGCTTCAGCGCGCCGATGACAGCGGCGAGGCTGGGCCAGTCGCTCGTGCTGGGCGGGAGACTCTCGGCCTGCGAGTCGTGGCGCGTGCCGGTGAGCATCCAGTAGCCGCTGGTGGAGTGGCTGTTCACATCCGTGAACATGGAGCGCACCACGGCCATGTGCTGCGCGACCTGCGCCGTGCGCGGCAGCAGCTCGGAGAACTGAATGCCCGGGACGCTGGTGGCGATGGGCTTGAACTCACCGCGAATCTCGCGGGGCGCGTCCGGCTTGGGGTCGAAGGTCTCGTGCTGCGGCGGGCCGCCGCCGAGGAAGAGGATGATGCAGTGCTTGGCCTTGCCGAAGGTGCCGCTGTTAGGCACTGCGGCGCGGGCCTGAGATTGGAAGAAGCCGCCGAGGGAAAGGCCGAGCGAGCCAAGGCCACCGACTCGCAGCCACTCTCGCCGCGAGGCGTGCTCGCGGAGCACGAGCGTGGCGGGGTCGCCTGGTGGCTGAACAATCATCGGCGCGACTTACTTCTTCTCCTTGGCATACCGCTCGTAGGCGGCGGCGATGTTGGCGGTCTTCTCGTCGCCTTTGTGGAAGACGAGGCGGTGGTGGAGCTGGAGTTTCTCACCGGGCTTCAGGGTGTGGGGGCCGTTGGGGTCGGCTTTGTCGAGGGTGCCGAAGCAGTTGGCGGTGAAGAGGCCGTAGGTGCGGACGTGCCAGCTCGTGGGGTAGCGGAAGCTGGTGGGGTGGTTGAACATGGCGACGCCGAGGGTTTCGCCGTCCACGGGGCCGGAGTAGTCCACCCAGGGGGCGCGTTTGCTCCAGGCGTCCTTGTCGGTGATGCCGGTGCTGGTGACGATGTGGCCGCCCTTCTTCGAGTCCACGGCCATGGTGGTGGGGACGCGGATGCTGAGGCCGGCGTCTTTGGCGTCGCCGAATTTAACTTCGCCGTGCTGAGCGATGAATTCCTGGTCCCAGTCGATGAGGCGGGTGTCGCCTTCGACGCGGAAGGTGAGGGTGCGGAGTTCGGTGACGGATTTCTTGCCATCGCCGCCGACGTAGAGGTTCTCGCTGACGATGACGGCGCGCTGGGCGTCGGCGGTGACTTGCTTGAAGGCGACGTGTTGAGCGCTGCCCATGCGGGCGAGGGAGGTTTTTTGTTTGTCGGTGAGCTTGTCGTCGGGGAGCTGGGTGATGCTGCCGCGTTCCATCCAAGAGTCGAAGCCGTTGATGTCTTGGTGGCCGAAGCAGATGCCGCGGTGGTGGTAGTGATCGGTGACTTCGCCTTCGACTTTCTGCATGGGGAAGGCGCGGGTCATGGACT
>JAYTIO010000643.1:0-6485 GCA_043731805.1 Pedosphaera sp.
GAGGGCCCCACTGGCCAGGACCATTACCACACTGGGCTGATCGGCGCTGAACTCCTCGAGCAGGGAGAGGCCATCGCGGCCGGGGCCTAAGCGCTGGTCGGTCACTACCGCCCTGATTACGGTGCGATGGGCACTCCAGGCGAGCAGGGCCTCCGGGACACTGGCGGCCACGAGCACGCGATAGTTAAACTGGTGGAGGGTTTTCTCGAAGAGGGGGCGCAGCACAACATCGTCCTCAATCAAAAGCACGGTCTCACCATGGCCCCTAAGTTCGCGTGGGCGGGCAATGGGCACTGGAGTCAGGTCCATAGGCTGGATCAGGTGGGCGGTGTGGAGTGGGAAGGAGGAGGACGGGACTGACTTACCATCGGATTCTTGAGGTCCGACACGTGGAGGATCACTTCAGTCAGCCCGTCCGTAAAGTTTACCAGGGTGGGGGCAGCAGGTTGCTGGACCGGTGCCAGCAAGTTGATCGCCCGTAGGGAGTAACTCACTACACTCCCACTAGCTGGTTCATCGGCCCACCCCAGTAAGTTGCTGGGGGGTAGCCAGCAACTTGGTAGGGCGGGGGTAAAGGATTGTTAGCGTGGTGCTCAAGCGGTCAAAGCAGTGGGGTAGTGTCCCGTGCGCACTGGGGTGGTATCGTATTTGCAGGCGACGGAGAGGTTCACTGACCCGGTGACGCCGGCTGGCACCAGGACGGCGATGTGGGTTTTGCTCACTTGTATGTAACGAGTGGCCCGCACGGGCGAGCCGGTGGCGGGGGCGAAGAAGACGCCTTGGTTGGCGTCGGTGGGGTCGATCCCAAAGTTGTCGCCTTCGATGTCCAACACGTCCGCCGCCGTGTAGTGGTCGGCGGTGCCGGTGCGGTTATCTACCACGCGGTCGATCAGCGGGGTGCGGACGCCTTCTTCGCCCATGCGTTCGATGGAGAGGTTGGCCTCGAACGCGGTCACGGTGGTGGGGCCACAGGAGAAGTTCATCCGGACGGCGATGTCTTGGGCCGTGTGCGGGTCGGTGCCGGTGGGGAAGCTCCCGCCACAACTGGGCTGCATCCGCAGGCGGTCCCGGAGGTGCAAGGTGGAGCGGGTGTCCCGCGCAAACTCGACAAAGGTGCCCATGAAGGCGTCGAAGACCACCTCGCATTCGGCTACTGGCTTGCCCGCGAGCACGGCGACGCGGGCGAAGAACTCAGGGTCTTCCACGGGCACGCCGAGGTCGGCGCGGGTGCTGGTGTTGTTGGGCTTGGTGGCATTCGGGCGCGAGATGTAACGGAAGCTCATAGTAGGAGTGGGCGGAGGGGGTTATTATAATGGTGTTAGTCGTTGAGTTCATTACGGCAGAAAGGGCTGGGGAATGCAAGGCTCAGTGGCATCAGGGAATTCCCTAGACTAGCCGCCTGGTGGGTGGCAGTGCTGAAGGGGGTATTGCTTGAGGCAGGGAGGTCAGCGAGGGGCGCAGCTCAGTGGCTTGGAACCCGGTAGTGCATCTGTGGCTGGTCTCCCTCACCCCCGTCCTTTCCCGCTGGGAGCGGGAGCCACGCGAGCCGTGGCTCGGTGAAAGGCCAGGTTCGGCCGCCGGGGCCGGCGTGAAGCGCCCTCTCTCTCCTTTGGAGGGAGAGGGCTGGGGTGAGGTTGGAAACGCGTGGGGTCGCGGGAGCAATGAACCTACTATTCCCCCTGGCCGTGCCTGCCACCGAGCTGGGCCCGTCAGCGAGGGGGTGGGCGGTCTGGGGTTGCGGCCCGCTAGAACATCGGGCTAGCGTCTTGCTCCAGTCGTATGAATCCGTATCTCCACTTCGTCTCTGAATACGCACGCCTCGCGCAGGCTGGCAAGGCCTGGCCACTCGGTGGGTTCCCACCCGGTCCCCGGCCAGCGGTGCCGGCGGACGCACCGGTCGCGCTCATCTTCTCTCCGCACCCGGATGACGAGGTGATTATCGGTGGCTTGGCCCTGCGGCTGTTGCGCGAGGCCCGGTGGAACGTCATCAACGTGGCGGTCACGCAGGGCAGTAACCGGGCGCGGCAGGCTGGGCGCTGGGCGGAGCTGGCGGCGTGCTGTGAGTGCATCGGGTTCGGGCTGGAGGCGACGCAGCCGGGGGGCTTGGAGCGGGTGAACGTGGCCACGCGTGCGCAGGACCCGGCGCATTGGGCCGCTGCGGTGCAGGTCATCGCGGACTTGCTCGCGCGGCACCGGCCCAAGGCGATTTTCTTCCCGCACGAACAGGACTGGAATAGCTCGCACATCGGGACGCACCATCTGGTGCTGGAGGCGTTGGGCACGCTGCCGGCGGACTTCCGCACGGTGGCGGTGGAGACGGAGTTCTGGGGGGCGATGGCGGCGCCGAACCTGATGGTGGAGATCAGCCCGGGGGACTTGGCGGACCTGATCACGGCGCTGACCTTTCACGTGGGTGAGGTGCGGCGGAATCCTTACCACCTCACGCTGCCTGCTTGGATGGTGGACAACGTGCGGCGCGGCGGGGAGCTGGTGGGCGGGCAGGGGGGGGCGGCGCCGGACTTTACCTTTGCGACGCTCTACCGGCTGCGGCGGTGGCACGGGCGGGCGTTGGAGGAAGCTTTCACTGGCGGCAGGAATCTCGCGCGCGGGCAGAACCCGGCGGGGTTGTTCACATAGGGCGCGGGCCGGAGGCGTGCGGTGCGGCGGGCGCGGCGGAGGCCGGGTGGCGCTGAGTGGGATTGTCACCAGATCGTAACTGGCCAAGCCCACCGGGTCTTCCCATGCTAGGAAGGTTGACAAACACACCGCCCAACGCCAAACGCACCGTCGGCTGGATGGGCATCCACCGCGGGCACCAGGCCCGGCCGGCCGAGTGGCTCGCCGAGCAGTTCATCTTCCTGGTCGCGCTCACCGCCATCCTGCTGGTGTTCCTCATCTTTGTGTTCGTCGCCCGTGAGGCGCTCCCGCTGGTGCTCGGCCAGATGAACAGCGCCGCCGCGCGCCCGGCGATTTCGACGGTGGAGTTCGACCGGCTCAAGCCGGCGGAGCAGCAACGCTATCTGGAGGTGACGCCGGCGGAGTTCCAGCGGTTGGACCCGGAGGCGAAGCTGGCGCTGGTGGAGGTGCGTCAGGAGGAGGCGAAGGAAGCACCGAAGGACAAGGACGCCGCGCTGAACACGACGGAATGGCGCTACCTGTTCGGCGCACACGAGTGGTCCGACAGCGGCCCGCTGGACCGCTACGTCTGGCAGCCCATCGGGCGCATCCACAAATACAACCTGGTCCCGCTCATCATCGGCAGCCTCAAGACCACGCTCGTGGCGTTGCTCTTCAGTGTGCCGCTCGCGCTGGCGGCGGCCATCTACGTCTCGCAGCTCGCGTCGCCGACGCTGAAGGAGTGGCTGAAGCCCGCGATTGAAATGCTTTCCGGCATCCCGTCCGTGGTGCTGGGTTTCTTCGGGCTGATGGTGTTGGCGACGTTGCTCCAGCGTGTCTTCGGCTACCAGTCGCGGCTGAACGCCTTCGTCGCCGGCATCGCGCTGGGGCTGGCGGTGATACCCGTGGTGTTCTCCATCGCGGAGGACGCGTTGACCAGCGTGCCGCGCAGCTACACCCAGGCGGCGCTCGCGCTGGGCGCGTCCAAGTGGCAGGCCGCGTGGCAAGTCGTCCTGCCGGCGGCCGCGCCGGGCGTGTTCGCCGCCGTGGTGCTGGGCTTCGGCCGCGCCATCGGCGAGACGATGGTGGTGCTGATGGCCAGCGGCAACGCGAGCATCATCTCTTGGAGCCTGTTCGACTCCACACGCTCCATCACCGCGACCATCGCGGCGGAGCTGGCGGAGGCGGTCTTCGGCGGGCATCACTACCGGATCCTCTTCCTCATTGGCGCGATGCTCTTCGTGGTGACGTTCCTCACGAACCTGGCGGGCGACCTCATCATGCACCGGCTCAAGGGCCGGCTGGAGGGGAGGACGAAATGACCGCCGGCAACTCCCAACCCGACCGCCTCGACTTCCGCACACGCGGGTTCGACTTCGCGTCCTTCGCCTTCACCGGCGTCACCGGGCTCGCGACCTTCCTCATCCTCGCCAGCCTTGCCATCATCCTCGCGAACATCGCGTGGCACGGCTGGAGCACCTTCTCCTGGCGCTTCCTCACGGGCAACGCGGACCAGGACATGTTCGATGTGAACAAGGCCGGCGTGTTGCCCATGCTCATCGGCACGACGCTGCGCGTGCTGCTGATGACGCTTGTCGTCGTGCCCATCGGCGTCATCACGGCGGTCTATCTCACGGAATACGCCAACTCGACGGCGCTCACCACCCGCATCATCCGGGGCGCGGTCAACAACCTCGCGGGGGTTCCCTCCATCGTCTTCGGCCTCTTCGGCCTGGGCTTCTTCATCAACTTCATCGGCGGGGCGATGGACGCGGGGGTGGCGGAGCCGCATTGGGGCAAGCCGGCCATCCTCTGGGCCGCGCTCACGCTGGCTGTGATGACGCTGCCGCTGGTCATCGTGGCGACGGAGGAATCGCTCCGTGCCATCACGCCCGGACTGCGTGAGGCGAGCCTCGCCCTCGGCGCCACGAAGCTGCAAACCATTCTCAAGATTGTGCTGCCCGAGGCGCTGCCCGGCATCCTCACCGGCGGCATCCTCGCCGTGGGCCGCGCGGGCGGCGAGGTGGCGCCCATCCTGTTCACGGGCGCGGCCTACTACATGAGGGACTTGCCCAAGGCCCCGACCGACCAGTTCATGGACCTCGGCTATCACGTCTTCATCCTCAGCACGCAGTCGCCGGACATTGAGAAGACCCGGCCCATCCTGTTCGCCACCGTGCTGGCCTTGCTGCTCCTGACGCTGTCGCTCAACCTCATCGCCGTCCTTGTGCGCGCCCGCGTGCGCCAGCGGATGCGTGCCGGCCACTGATGGCTCAACTCCCCCCCACCTGACATGGCTGCCTTCTCCTCCTCCCAAGTCACGCTGACCGCGCCCGCGCCCGCCGCCGGGGCCGGCCCGCCGCTCATTCAGACCGACAGCGTCAACCTGCACTACGGCACCTCCCAGGCGCTCAAGAACATCTCTGTCACCCTCGGCGAGCGCCACGTCACCGCCTTCATCGGCCCGTCGGGCTGCGGCAAGTCCACGTTCCTCCGCTGCTTCAACCGGATGAACGACCTCATTGACTCCGTCCGCGTCACTGGCTCGATCAAGATCGGCGGACAGGACATCTACAGTCCGGACGTGGACGTGATCGAGCTGCGCAAGCGCGTCGGGATGGTCTTCCAGCGGTCGAACCCGTTTCCCAAGTCCATCTACGACAACATCACCTACGGCCTCAAGCTGCACGGGATGAAGGGGAAAGCCGACCTCGACGCCGCGGTGGAAGAAAGCCTGCGCGGGGCCGCCCTGTGGGACGAGGTGAAGGACCGGCTGAACACCAGCGCCCTCGGCCTTTCCGGAGGCCAGCAGCAGCGCCTGTGCATCGCCCGCGCCATCGCCATCAAGCCGGAAATTCTCCTGATGGACGAGCCGGCCAGCGCGCTCGACCCGATCGCCACGGCGAAGATCGAGGAGCTGATTCTCGAATTGAAGCGCGACTTCACCATCGTCATCGTGACCCACAACATGCAGCAGGCCGCCCGCATCTCCGACCACACCGCGTTCTTCTACCTTGGCGAGTTGATCGAGTTCGGCCCCACCGCGAAGCTGTTCACCAACCCGGCGAAGAAGCAGACGGAGGATTACGTGACTGGCAGGTTTGGATGAAACGAAGCCAAGTATTCAGTAAGCAGTGTTCAGTGTTCAGAAGACTACTGCGCCCCATCTCCTATCTCCTATCCCCCATTCCCTAATTTCCCATGCTCCCCCACGACCCCGAATTTGCCGCCCTCAAGGAAAAGCTCCTCACCCTGTCGAGCCTCGCCGCCAGCTCGGTGCAGAACGCCGTCAAGGCGCTCGTCGAGCGCAACGACGACCTCGCCCGCCAAGTTGAATCCGACGATGACAAGCTCGACCAGTTGGAGATCGAGCTCGACGAGTTGTGCATCGTCCTCCTCTCTCGCGGCCCCGTCGCCAGCGACCTGCGGATGATCACCGTGGCCATGAAGATCACCCACGACCTGGAGCGCGTGGGCGACGAGGCCACCACCATCGCACGCCGGGCCGTGGACCTGAACAAGGAGCCGCAGCTCAAGCCCTACGTGGACATCCCGCGCATGGCGACGATGGCGCTGGAGATGTTGAACGATGGCCTCGAAGCCTTCGTGAGCCGGGACACCGCCCGCGCCCGCGCCGTGCTGCCGCGCGACAAGGACGTGGACGCGCTGCACAAGCAGCTGCAACGAGAACTCGTGACCTTCATGCTCGAAAGCCCGCTGGCCATCACGCGCTGCCTGCACCTGATGCAGGTTTCCAAGCGCCTCGAACGCATCGCCGACCACGCCACGAACATTGCCGAGGAAGTGGTTTATCTCTACGAGGGCCGCGACATCCGCCACACCGGCAAGGCCGCGAAGGCTTGAGCGCC
>JAYTIO010000644.1:0-5034 GCA_043731805.1 Pedosphaera sp.
GACTACCTGCTCAAGCTCGGCGCGGCCTTTGTGCTCACCGCCATCGGCGGGCTGCTGATGAAGGCGGCGGGCCTCAAGCTGCCCAAGGAAGTCGCGCCCATCGCGTGGGCCACGCTCGTCGGCGGCGTGCTCTTCCTCGGGTTGGAGCGCTGGCTCAAGGACAAGCCCACGGTGAGCGAAATCACCTGGACCGTGGCCCTCGTCATCGGCGTGGGCCAACTCGTCGCCGCCGGCTTCCCCGGCGCGTCGCGGTCCGGCACGACCATTCTCGCGGCGCTGGCCTTGGGTTTGAGCCGGCCTGCCGCGACGGAGTTCTCCTTCCTGCTCGGCGTGCCGACGCTGCTGGCGGCGGGGGCTTACGAGACGCTGAAGGCCATGAAGCACGCGGACGCCGTGCCGGTGGACTGGCTTGCGCTCGGCCTGGGCACGCTGGTCTCCGCCGTCACCGCCTTCCTCGCGGTGAAGTGGCTGCTGCGCTTCATCCAGACGCACACGTTCGTCGCGTTCGGCTGGTATCGCGTGGTGGTGGGCGGGTTGATTCTGATGTTTGGGAAGTAACGCTGTGGCGAGCGCTGCCGCCCCGGTTCATCTGAGCTTCCGCCGTTGATTTTGCCGCGAAAGGGCACCAAGAGCGCAGAGCCGAAAGAGGGAAACGTTCAACGTTCAACTTTGTGCTCTCTGCGTCCTTTCGCGGCAAAATCGCGGGTTTCAGCTTCCCCGTTCCGCGCCCGGCTCCGCCGGTTGGCCCGCGCCGCGTCCGTGATAGGCCACGAGGAAGAACGCCAGCACCACCGCCACCGCCACCGCCAGGCCGCCCCAAAAGACCGGCCAGTTCTCCCCGCCCAGCCGCGCGTTCGCGGCGAACCACCAGCCGGAGCCGAGGTAGCCGATGAGGTTGCCCACGCCGCCGGTCATCAACGCCATGAGCGCCTGCGCCCGCGCGCGCCACGCCGGGTCAATGCGTTCGTCGAGGTAGATTTGCACGGTGATGAAGACCAACGTGAAGGAGCAGCCGTGCAACGTGACGCCCAGGAGAATCCACGCCGGGCCGTCCAGCGCGCACAGGGCGTAGCGCAGGATGCCGAACGTGAGACCGGCGGCGATGACCCACTTCAGCCGCCAGCGCGTCAGCAGCCGCGCGAGACTGAGCATGGCGATGACCTCGGTGACCTGGCCCAGCGTCATCCACGCGGTCGTGTGGGTGAGGCCGAGGGCCTGCAAATGCGCCGGCGTGTAGGGGTAAAACGCCGCCAGCGGGATGCTGAACAGCGCCGCCGTGATGAACACGACGCGATGGTCGTGGTGCTGGAGCAGGGTGAGCGCATCCAAGCCGAGCCGCTGCCCCAGGGTGACGCCGCCCACGGGCGCGGGCGGCTCCACGCCCGGCAGCAGCCAGGTGAACGCGCCGACCGCCAGCCACACGAGCGCGCCGTAGAAGCCGGCGTGCGGCGAGGCATCGGCGTTGAACGCGCTGACCAGCCAGCAGCCGGCCATCCAGCCCACCGTGGCCACCGCGCGGATGGGGCCGAACTCACGCTTCGAGTCCCGCAGCCGCGCGAAGACGATGGTGGAGGCGAGCCCCCAGGTGGGCGAGGTGCAGAGCGCGTGGAGTTGGATGAGGGCGAGGATCACCCACGGGTGCCACCCGCTTTGAATCGCCCAGGCCGCCAGCGCCATCGTGGCGGCAGTGGCGAAGGACAGACCGCGCAAGACCCTCACCGGCGCGGCGTGCCGGTCCGCCATCGCGCCGAAGAACAGCGGCGAGATGAAGGCCGCCACCGCGCTGGAGGCGAACGCCAGCGGTTTGATCGCGTTGAGGCCGTGCGCGTCCAGCACGGCGCTCAAGGGCACAAACCACATTCCCATCGCCGCTCCCTGGAGAAGGAACAGCGCGGTCAGTTCGGTGTATTCGACCCACGGAAGGGTGCGGCGCGCCGTTGGCACGGGCGCAGAGTAGGGGACGCGCCGGAAGTTTGTCGCGTGTCGAAGTGTGCAGCTTCTCCTGCTCGTAATCCTGATCCTAATCCTGCTCTGCGGGGGCATAACCCACGGCCCGAACGTGCGCGATGGCTGCCCCCGAACCCGCGCAGGTAGGGCGCGCTGTCCTCAGCGCGCCGCCGAGCGCCAGTGGCGTCTGGGTGGCCGACGGCGGGGTGAGGACACCCCGCCCTACCATCGCAGGTTCTTGGGAAGGAGCAGGGAGCGGAACGCCTGGCCCAACCCGGCTTTGCCCTTCCCGGCGCGGTGGCTGCGTGGTTAAGTTCGCGGCGTGACCGGCACGCTCATCAACACCGCCGCCATCCTCGTCGGCGGCGGCCTCGGGCTGACGGTGGCCCGGCAGTTCTCCGGCGCGGCCCAGTCGCGCCTGCGGCTCGCGCTGGCGGCCTTCACGCTCTACGCCGGGGCGCGCATGATCTGGGAGGGCACCGGCGGGAGCTTCGGCACCGTGCTCAAGCAAGTCAGCATCGCGCTGCTGGCGCTGGTGCTGGGCAACGCGCTGGGCCTGGCGCTGCGGTTGCAAAAGGGCCTGGACCGCCTCGGCCTTTACGCAACGGAGCGCCTGACCACCGCCAACCCCGCGAACGACCAACGGTTCAGCGAAGGCTTCATCACCTGCACGCTGCTCTTCTGCGTCGGCCCGATGGCCATCCTCGGTTCGCTGGAGGACGGCACGAGCGGCGACTTCGGCCTCTTGGCCATCAAGTCCGCGCTGGACGGGCTCGCGGCGATGGGCTTCGCGGCGACGTTCGGCCCCGGGGTGCTGCTGGCCGCGCTGCCGGTGCTGGCGTATCAGGGCACGCTCACCTTGCTGGCGCACGCGCTGGCCGGCCAAGGCCACGATCCGCAACTGCTCGCCTCCGTCCACGTCACCGGCGGGCTGGTCGTGCTCTGCATCAGCGTCGTGATCGTCGGCCTGCGAAAAGTCCCGCTGGCGAACTACCTGCCCAGCCTGGCCCTCGCGCCGCTGCTGACGCATTGGTGGAGATGATTTGCCGCGAAAGGGCGCAGAGAGCGCAAAGAGGAAAAGGCATAACTTCCAGCAGTGAACGGTTTTCCTCCCTTCCCCTGTGTGTCCTCTGCGCCCTTTCGCGGCAAAAATTCGGGCTCCCAATCAATGCCGCAGCGCCGGGACGGGCGCACAGACTTCCCGCCGCAGCATCAGCCGCCCGAGCCAGTTGAATGGATGCACGGCGCTGACGGGTTGCTGTTCGGCTCCCACCAGCGGCCGCCCTTCACTCGCCCAGTCGAAGATTGCGCCTTCCAGATTGAAGACTTCCGGGTGCCCCGCGCGGGCCAGCCGCCGCGCCATGACGGACGAGCGAAAGCCCGCCGCGCAGTAGCAAACGATGGTCTGCCCCGCCGGCACGCCGGTCAGCACGGCCGCCGCCCGGCTCCCAAAGTCCACGCGCCTTACCCCGGCCAGATGGCTCACGATGAACTCCTCCGGCAGGCGCACATCGAGTAGCAGCGGCTGCCCCCGCTTGGGAGCCGCGAGCCACGCGGCGAGAGTGGTCAATGAGGCTCGCGTCCGACCATAGCTTGCGGGTGAGACTGATTTCCTCAAAGGCCTTGCAGCCGGTGAGCGACAGCGTGCCCACAAGCAAACAAGTGGTGAGAAGGCGCGCGGTTTGCATGCGTGAGCGGCCGTAGTAAGCACGCTTCGCGGCCGCGCTGCAAGCGGCCACCCCGCCGGTTTCCCGCTTGTCCATGTCGCGCACCCTCCTACCCTCTCGCCATGCTCATCACCGGCATCCTCAACCCCGCGCTCAACTCCCTCCTCGCGCGCGTCCGCCACACCAACACCCTCGTCATCGCCGACCGTGGCTTCCCGCTCTGGCCTGGGCTCGAGACCGTGGACCTGTCGCTCGTGGACAACCTCCCGACCGTCCTTCAGGTGCTCGCCGCCGTGCGGCAGAACTTCTGCATCGGCCAGGCCTACCTGGCGCAGGAGTTCGTCACCGAGAACTCGCGCAAGACGAAGAACGAGTTCCTCCGCGCGCTGCGGGGCTGTGCCGTGGCCTTCGAGCCGCACGCGCAATTCCGCCAGCGCGTGCCCCAAGCCATCGGCCTCATCCGCACCGGCGACACGATCCAGTATGCCAACATGGTGCTGGTGTCGGGGCGGTGAGCGATGGGCGCGGGCGCGGGCGCGGGCGAGACACAGTCGCACCCCGCACCGAGGTGTGCCCCGCCGTGAACCCAAACTCAAACCTTCCCTTGTCTCCCCCAGCTCCTTGCCTGATTGTGCGATGGTCGCAAAAGGCCACCCATGAACCTCACCCGCCCCACCCGCTTCTCCCGCCGCACCTTCCTCCGTGGCGCGGGCGTCACGCTCGCCCTGCCATTGCTGGAGGCCATGACGCCGTTGCGCGCGCAGGCCGCCGCCCAGCCGCCGCGCCGGATGATTTGCATCAACACCTCGCTCGGCCTGCACACGCCGAACCTGTTTCCGGAGCAGGCCGGTCAGGACTACGCGCTCACCCCCTATCTCGAACCGCTCGCGGAATTCCGCCGCGACTTCACGGTCTTCTCCGGCCTCTCGCATCCCGAGGTGGACGGCGGGCATCCCGCCGAGCTGTGTTACCTCACCTCCGCCCCACACCCGCGCGCAGACAACTTCAAGAACACCATCTCGCTCGACCAATACGCCATCGAGCAGCTCGTGCCGGACACGCGGTTCGGCTCGCTCACCCTCGCGTCGTCGTCGAGTCGCGGGCTGTCCTTCACGCGCAGCGGCGTGCCGATCCCGGCGGATGAGCGGCCTTCGCGCGTCTTCAAAAACATGTTCGTGGACGGCACGGCCAACGAGGTGAACGCCCAAGTGCAGCGGCTCAAGCAAGGCCAGAGCATCATGGACACCGTGCTGGAACAGGCGAAGGACTTCCAACGCGGCCTGGGCAAGCCTGACCGCGAGAAGCTCGACGAGTATTTCACCTCCGTCCGCGAGGTCGAGGTGCGCATGGTGAAGGCGCAGGACTGGGCGCGGCGCCCGAAGCCGAAGGTGGCCGCCAAGCCGCCCGTGGACATCGCCAG
>JAYTIO010000645.1:0-13251 GCA_043731805.1 Pedosphaera sp.
CTTCACGGTCTATGGCCCGCGCCAACGGCCCGACCTGGCGATCCACAAGTTCGCGTCGCTCATCAGCGCGGGGAAACCCATCCCCGTCTTCGGCGACGGCTCGTCGGCGCGCGATTACACCTACGTCACCGACACGGTGGACGGCATCATGGCCTGCACGCGGCAGGAGTTCGGCTTCGACATCTTCAACCTCGGCGAATCGCAGACCGTGCGGCTGGACTACCTCATCTCGCTGTTGGAGAAGTCACTCGGCAAGACCGCGAACATTGACCGCCAGCCGCCCCAGCCCGGCGACGTGCCTATCACCTACGCGGACATCTCGAAGGCCCGGGCCAAGCTGGGTTACAACCCGACGGTGAAGATTGAGACGGGCATTCCGAAGTTCGTGGAGTGGTTTCAGTCCGCGCGGAAATGAGGCCCCCCGAGACCTGCCCCAACTGCGGCGCGGACGTGCCGCGTCGCGCGCTGGCCTGCCCGCAGTGCGGCGCGGATGAGCAGACCGGCTGGAACGACCGCGCCACCGGCCAGCGGCTGGACTTGCCGGACGACGAGTTCAACTACGACGAGTTTGTGAAGGAGGAGTTCGGCGAGCAGCGGAACAGCCGCGCGAAGGCGAAGGGCGTGAACTGGTTGTGGTGGGCCGTGGCGGTGGGCCTCGCGCTGGCCTTCGCAGGCGCGTATTTCCGGTGAAGCACTTTGAACCACTAACCGGCACGGACCTGCACTAATGGGATTTCCCAGTCGGCGCTTCGGTTTTCATTAGTGCCAGTGAGTGCAGGTCAGTGGTTCCAATCTGCTCGGCCCCGCTTATCCTCCGGCCATGCGAATCTACCTCTGGATCGGCCTCGGCAGTGCGCTGGGCGGGATGCTCCGCTACGGGCTGGCGGAGTGGGTCACGACGCTGGCGGGCAAGGCGTTTCCGTGGGGCACGCTGCTGGTCAATGTCACCGGCTCGTTCCTCATCGGCTCGTTCGCCGCGCTGGCGCAGCCCTCCACGGGCTGGTGGGGGAGCGAGCACGGGCGGGCCTTCCTGATGGCGGGCCTGTGCGGCGGCTACACCACCTTCTCGGCCTTCAGCCTGCAAACGCTTCAGCTCGTGCGCGATGACCACTGGCCGGCGGCGGCGGGGAATGTCCTGCTCTCGGTGGCATTGTGCCTCGTGGCCGTGTGGCTCGGGCACCGCGCGGGGGAAGTCTTCAGTCGCTGACTCGGCTCACTTGAGTTGCAGCAAGTAGCCGTGCAACGCGCTCCCGGCGTCGTGCGCGTCCTGCACCACGAGGAAGTAACGGCCCGCAGCGGGCAGCGTGAAGGCCAGGCGCGGGTCGCGGTCGCCGGGTGAATCATCAGCGGAGGCGAGGAGCGTGTGGCTGGCGTTCCAGAGCGTGAGCGTGGCGTCGAGCGGGGAGCCGAGGCGCGCGGCGAGAATCTCGGCCGTCACGCGCTGGCCGGCTTGGCCCTCGAAGGCGAACACGTCCACGTCCTGCGCGGCTTGGATGCGACCGCGCACCGTCGTGGGCAGCGTGAGCAACTGCGGCTTGGCGAAGGAGCCGTTGTCCTCGCTCTCCTCGACAAACGCGCCGGGGCGCAGCACGGCGAGCTTCGCGGGCGCGGACTGGCCGTCGGGCGTCTCGACGGTGAAGGCAGCTTCGTCGCCTTTGAAGTCGGCGGGCACGAAGACCTCGGCCTTCACCTGCGTGTCGCCGAGCCGTTCCTTCTTCTGGTTCTGCGGCACGTCGGCCTTGCCCTTCGAGGCGAGGCGCGCGGTGACAGCGGCATCGGTGAAATGCAGCGCCTTGGCCAAGTCGAGGTTCAAGCCACGGATTTCGAGGGTGTTGGTTTTGCCCGCGACGAGGCCGAGCGGGATGGCGAGGGTGACCTTGGGCAACTTGTCGTCGGTCTTCTTGTCCTGAGCGAAAGCGAAGGAGACAGCGGCTAGGATGAGTGTAGCCGCCGACGTGAGGAAGCGGACCGAACAAGTTAAGCGCATTGGGGAATCCGCCTCCTTACCTCGGCGGCTACGACTCAGCCGAACAACTCCGTCACCAAGCGGCCTTCATCCAAGATGCCCACGGGGCGCCCGTCCGGCGTGTGGATTTCGCCGCGCGGGTCTAGGCCGAGGCTGTCGTAGATGGTCCACGCCACGTCGGCGGGTTTTACCGGCGTGTCGGTCACGAAGGCCCCCGTGCGGTCAGTCGCGCCGACGACCTTGCCGCGCGCCACGCCCGCGCCGGCGAAGAGCAGGCTCGCCGCTTGGCCCCAGTGATCGCGCCCGATGTCCTTGTTGATTTTCGGCGAGCGCCCGAACTCGCCCATGCACACGACCAACGTGTCTTTGAGCAAGCCGTGCGCATCCATGTCGTGGAGGAAGGTCGAGAAGCCTTGGTCGAACTCGGGGAGCTTCTTTTCGAGGCCGGGGAAAATCTTCGCGTGATGGTCCCAGCCGCCGTAGTTCACCGTCACGAAGCGCACGCCGTGCTGCACGAGGCGGCGCGCGAGCAGGACGCTCTGGCCAAAGGTGTTCCGCCCGTAGTCGTCGCGCAGCTTCTCCGTCTCCTGTTCGAGTGCGAAGGCGTTCTGCGCCTCACGCGAGAGGACCATCTCGGCGGCGCGTTGCTGGAACTCGCCGTAGGTCGCGAGCTGGTCGTTGCCTTCGATGCGCTTCGCCAAGTTGTCCACGGCTCCGAGGAGGGACTTGCGGCGCTCGGCGTGCTCGCGCTTCACGTCGGCGGGCAGCGAGAGGTCGCGGACTTTGAAGTTCTCCGCGTTCGGGTCGCCGGCTTTGAAGGACTCGCAGCGGCCACCGAGGAAGGCGCTTTTCCCCAACTCCCAGGTGAAGGACGGGTTGCGCGGCACGGCCACGTAAGGCGGCATCACGCCCCGGAAGCCCGTGCGCTCCGCGACCACTGCGCCCATCGCGGGATAGTCGCCGAAGGCCGAGCCGAAGCGGCCGGAGAGCACCCAGTTCGTGGCGGTCTCGTGGTGGTCGTTGTTGTGCGCGCCGGAGCGGACGAGCGTGAGCTTGTCCATGGTCTTGGCCATCTTGGGCAGCAATTCGCCGATGTGCAGGCCGGGGACGTTGGTGGGAATCTCGGTGTATTTGCCGCGAATCTCCGAGGAGGCGTCGGGCTTGAGGTCGAAGCTGTCGTGGTGCGAGAGGCCGCCACCGAGATAGACGAGCACGACGGACTTGGCGCGGGCTTTCTTGTCGTTGCCGGCGGCCTTCTCCGCCGCGAGCAGCGAGGGTAGCGAAAGGCCGAGCGGCGCGAGCGCGCCGACGCGGAGGAAGTCGCGGCGGGCCCAGCCGTTGCAGAAACGGTGCGGGTTTGGGTTCAGGCGGATGTCGAGCATGGCGGTAACGTGGGGAGGTGGACGCGGGGTGTGGGACGGGAATTCGGGGGGCTTGCCCGGTGGCTTTACTGGTCGGTCCAGTCGGAGCGCTTGCTGGAGCCCCACACGAAGCTGTCCACGCCTCCGTTGATCCGCGCGACGTAGAAGCGGCCGTCGTGGCGCTGGGAGACGTGGCTTTGGCCGGCGACAGAGTAGGGCACGGTCTCGCCGTTGACCAAGAGGCCGGCAGCCTTGGAGGCGTAGTCCTTCAACTGGGGCGCGGTTTTTGTTCCCCCGCAAGTCTCATTTTGAGCTCCCGCAGACAGTTTCCGAAAACTTCGTTGCAATTCCAAAATGTGACCGGCAGCCTCTCGCCTTGGTTCGGGGCGTAGCGTAGCTTGGTAGCGCGCTTGTTTCGGGTACAAGAGGTCGTGAGTTCAAATCTCACCGCCCCGACCATCTCCCTCGCAGTTCTGCTGCTGCTATTCGCTGCCAAAACTATCTCCCTTTGGGAGGGCGGAGCTTCAGCCTCAGCCCTCAATTCAGTCCACGAACGCGGCCTCGTTGGAAACGAGAAGGAGGTGGGTGAGTTTTTCCCAGGCGGTCAGTGACTTCGCGAGTTCGGGGCGCGGCTTGCTGAAGTCGGCTTTCGCGTCCCACTCGGTTTCGTAGCCGGGCGGGGGTTGCTTGGAGCGCTTCATAGGGTCGGAGAATTTGAGTTTTGGAGCCCAATTGAAACTGTCGCTGTTCGCACCGGACCGGCAGTCAGCTATGAAGTCCAGCGTGTCGCCAGTTTTCACTTCGAGACCGGTAGTTTTCAGTTCGGTGGAACCGTTTTGCAGGATGGCTTCACTGAGAAGCCCGCTGCGGCTGCTCACGATGCGGGCGCGGACGCCATCGCCGTTCGTGCTGCTGTGCGTGAGCGTGCTGGTGATAGCGAGCGTGCCGTCGCGCGGGGCGACCCAGCGGCGGATGACGGCGTGGGCTTGGTCTTGGCCCGGGTGGCCGCCCTCGGCGCGGAGGAGGACGTGGCCAAGCTGTTTGTCCGGGAAATCTCGCCCTGCTTGCCACTGCCCACCAGTAAAGTTCGTGAACGGGGTGAAGTGCCGCACCCGCTTCGTCACCTCGTTGAACTCGCCGTAGCCGTAGTGCCAGCCGCTGTGCGGCGCGGACTCGCTCAACCCTTCGCCGGGCGCGGCGAGGAAGGCTTTCGCCAGCGCCACTTCATCCGCGGCAGGGCGGCGTTGGTAAATCGTCTCGTAGAGGAATCGCAGGCGCGCGTCGTCGGTGGTGATTTTCTTAAAGTCATCACGAGCGGTGAGCGCTTGCGCTTGCTGTAGGACGAAGGGTGAGTTCAACAGGAAGAGCGCCTGCTGGGGGACGGTCGTCTGGAAGCGCTGCGACGCACTCACGTCGGGGCTGGCGAAGTCGAAGGTGCGGAACATCGGCGGCAGGTTCTGTCGGTCAATGAAGCCGTAGGCAGTGCGGCGCGTGCTGAAAGGCTGCGCGGTCAAGTCCACGGGTAGGCCGCCGGGCGTGAGGTCGAGTTTGCCGGACGCGAGCAGCAGCGCGTCGCGGAGTTGCTCGAAGTCGAGGCGCTGGCGGTTGAACTTCCACAGCAGCAGGTTCGCGGGGTCGGCCTTCACGCACTCGTCGCGGTCGTCGCTGGTTTGCTGGTAGGTCGCGGAGAGCATGATGACCTTGTGCAACTTCTTGAGGCTCCAGCCGTCGGCGACAAACTGCGTCGCCAGCCAGTCGAGCAACTCCGGGTGCGTGGGCGGGTCGGCGCGCAAGCCAAAGTCGCTAGGCGTGCGGACCAGGCCCGCGCCGAAGTGCCAAGCCCAAACGCGGTTGACGAGGACGCGAGCGGTGAGCGGGTTGGCGGGGCTGGTGATGGCGCGGGCGAGTTCGAGGCGGCCGCTGCTCTTTGCGGGGAACGGCTCGGGCTTGCCGAGGGCGGCGACTTGGGGGAAGCCGCGCTCAACGTCTGGGCCGTGATTGCCGGGGTTGCCGCGCACGAAGACATAGGGGCGCGTGGGCGAGTCGCGGTCCACAAGGGCCATCGCGCGGGGCGGGGCGCCGGCGTGGGTGGCGTCCACCTCGTCCACCTTGGCTTTGAGCTGGCGCAGGCGCGGGCGGGCGTCTTCGAGGAGCGTGTCGTTCTCGGGAGCGGGTAGGTTCGGCGGGGCGTCAGCGGAGCGGAGGGCGAGGCGGAGCAACTCCTTGTTCATGTCGGCGTGCGGCGAGTCGGCGTCGGCGTCGGTGAGCAATTTGCCATAGCGCTCGGCGGCTTCCTTCACGGTCTTGGGCGGGGTCTTGAACGCGGCGAGCACGGCGGGATGCGCGTCGGGCGAGACGCCCGCCTTGGCGGCCGCCTCGGCGAACTTGTCATCCGGCAGCGTCGCGTAGGCGTGCCAGGCGGACCATAGCGGGTCGGGCGATTTCGCGCTGGCGGACTTCGCGAGGAAATCCTGCCAGCGGCGCACGACGGCGGGGATGAGTTTGCGCTCTTGGAAATACTTGTCGCGGTTCTGCCGGCTGGCTTCGGCGGAGGCGCGGGCAACTTTCGGGTCCACCTCGTCTGCGGCGAGGAGGTAATCCGCTGTGCGCTTGCGGAGAATGCCAAGCTGCTTGTCGAGCTGTTCGACGCGGTGCTTCTCCAACTCGTCCTCGCGCTTCTTCCGCTCGGCGAGATAGGCGGCGTGCTGCGTGGCGTCTGGCTGAGTGCCGAGCAACGGCTTCTCCGCCGGCTCTTGGCTGGAGGCGAAGACTCCGTAGAGGCTGTAATATTCGCGGGTCGAGACGGGGTCGTATTTGTGGTCATGGCAGCGGGCGCACTGGACGGTCAGGCCCATGGTGCCGCGCGTCACCACGTCAATGCGGTCGTCAATGATGTCGTGGACGTTGTTGAGGAAGCGGCGGCCGAGGGTGAGGAAGCCGAGGGCGGCCAAGTCGGCTTGGCCGGGTTCAATGTTCAAAGTTCCAGGTTCAAGGTTGCTTCGTCCGGGCGCGCTCGGCGTGCTGCCGCCAATTTTGAACTTTGAACTTTGAACTTTGAACTCCTCCAAAACACGGTCGGCGGCGATTTGGGCGGTGAGGAATTGGTCGTAAGGGCGGTCCTCGTTGAAGGCGCGGATGACCCAGTCGCGGTAGGTGTAGCTGAAGGCGAAGCGCCGCTGCTCGTCGCCGGCGAGATAGCCCTTCGTATCCGCGTAGCGCGCGACATCGAGCCAATGGCGACCCCAGCGTTCGCCGTAGCGGGGGGAGGCGAGCAGCTTGTCCACCAGAGCGGCGATGGCGCGCTGCTCACCTGCCTTGGCCTGAGCAGGTAAGAGAGTGGGAGAGTGGGAAAGTGTGAACTCGCGCTCGAACGCTTCCACGTCGGCCATGGTCGGCGGGAGGCCGTGGAGGTCGAAGGTCATGCGGCGGATGAGCGTGCGCGGGTCGGCGGGCGGGGAGAGAATCCACGGCTCGCGAAAAGCCGCGACTTGTGGCGTTGAACCTATCGGCGGCAGGTCGCTGGAAAACAGGGAGGGTGCCGGATGGTTCGTGGGTAGCATCCAACCTCTTACGGCGAGCTTGGCGAGGACGAAGGCGTCGATAGGGGAAGAGTAATTAGAAATTAGTGATTGAGTGCTTAGTGAAGACTTGGCCTTCGCAGACTGATTACTAATTACTTCCTTCGGCCACGCCGGCACCTTCGGCTCCCGCACGGGCTGAAACGCCCAGTGGTTCCGCACCACGGTCGGGTCGGAGAGCGGCGGGCCGGCGGGCTGGCCGGTGCGCGGGTCGGGTGCGCCGAGGCGGACCCATTCCTCGAAGAGCGCGACTTGCTGGGGCGTGAGCTGTTTGCCCTTGGGGGGCATCTGGAGGTCTTTGTCGGTGTAGCGGAGGGCGCGGATGAGGAGGGATTTGTCCGGCTGGCCGGGGACGAGGGCGGGGCCGTGCTCGCCGCCCTTCTCCCAGCCGGCGCGGGTGTCGAGAGCGAGGCCGCCCTTGGGTTTGTCGGGCGCGCCGCCGTCGTGGCACTTGAGGCAGTGCTCGATGAGCAGCGGGCGGATTTTGTTCTCGAAGAAGTCGTGGCCGGCAGGCGAGTCGGCGGCGGGCGCGGAGAGGGCGGACACGCTGGCGAGCAGCGCGAGGCGGACGATGGAAAGCATTTGGGTCATGCGTCTGGGCCAGCGTAACGGGCGGCGGGGAAAAGCCAATCGCGGTGCGGGCCAATGGGCGACGCGGCGAGGAATTGAGCTATTCGGTGGAAGACGGGCTGCCCACGGATGACGCGGATAAAGGCAACGCACAGGCGTCAGCGGGTTCCATCCTCTTCATCTGCGTTATCCGTGGTCAACTCTTCCTCCCCGCTCACGAGCACGACGAACTCGCCTTTGAGCGAGCGCTTGGCCACGAGCGCGAGCAGCTCGGCGGGCTTGCCGCGCAGGAACTCCTCGAACTTCTTCGTCAGCTCGCGGGCGAGCACGATGGTGCGGTCGGGGAAGACTTCGTTGAGTTCACCGAGGAGTTTCTCGATGCGGTAGGGCGACTCGTAGAGGGCGAGGGTGCCGGCGAATTGCTTCAACGCGGCGAGCTGATTGCGGCGCTGCCCGGACTTGTGCGGCAGGAAGCCGATGAAGTGAAATTCGTCTGTCGGCAAGCCGCTGGCCGTCAGCGCCGCGACGAGCGCGCAGGGGCCGGGAACCGATTCGACGCGCAACCCCGCCGCCACTGCCGCGCGCACGACGCGTTCGCCGGGGTCGCTGATGCCGGGCGTGCCGGCATCCGTGACGAGCGCGACCTTCTCGCCGCCTTTGAGCCGTTCCAGAATTTGCTCGGAGCGCTTCGCTTCGTTGAACTGGAAGTAGCTCAACATCGGTTTGGAGATGCCGAAGTGTTTCAGCAACTGCCCCGTGCGCCGCGTGTCCTCGGCGGCGACGACGTCGCACTCGCGCAGCACGCGGAGGGCGCGGAGGGTGATGTCCTCGAGGTTGCCGATGGGCGTGGCGACGAGGTATAGCGTGCCGGGCGTGAGCGGCGGGAGGGGACGCTCGGGAACGGGGGCGGCGCTGGGAACGACCGTGCTCACAGCAGATGGCCGAGCTTCTCGCGCTTGGTCTTGAGGTAGCGCTCGTTGTGCGGGTTGGGCTTCACGCGGATGGGGAGCTGCTCGACGACTTGCAGGCCGTAGCCTTCGAGGCCGACGATTTTCTTCGGGTTGTTCGTGAGCAGGCGGATGGTCTTGAGGCCGAGGTCGCAGAGGATTTGCGCGCCGAGGCCGTATTCGCGGAGGTCCATGCCGAAGCCGAGTTTCTGGTTGGCTTCGACGGTATCCAGGCCCTTCTCCTGAAGTTTGTAAGCCTGAATCTTGGGGCCGAGGCCAATGCCGCGACCTTCCTGCCTCATGTAGAGAATGACGCCGCAGCCGGCGGCGCTGACCTGCTTCATCGCCTGCTGGAGCTGTGGCCCGCAGTCGCACCGACGGGAGCCGAAGACGTCGCCGGTGAGGCATTCGCTGTGGACGCGCACGAGCACGTTCTTCTGGCCGGCCACGTCGCCCTTCACGAGGGCAAGATGGTGCTGGCCGTCGGTGTGCGAGCGGTAGAGGTGCAGGTCGAAATCGCCGAAGTCCGTCGGCATCTTCACGACCTCGATGCGCTCGACGAGCTTCTCACGGGAGCGGCGGTAGCTGATGAGTTCGGCGATGGAACAGATCTTGAGCTTGTGCTTGCGGGCGAATTTCCGCAGCTCGGGCAAGCGCGCCATCGTCCCGTCGTCGGACATGATTTCGCAGATCACGCCGATGGGCCGCGCGCCGGCGAGGCGCACGAGGTCCACGGCTGCCTCGGTGTGGCCAGCGCGCTGGAGGACGCCGCCGGGCTTGGCGCGGAGCGGGAAGACGTGGCCGGGCTGGACGAGGTCGTCGGGCAAGGCCGTCGGTTCGGCCATGACTTGAATGGTCTTGGCGCGGTCGGCGGCGCTGATGCCGGTGGTGACGCCGTGCGCGGCGTCCACGCTGACTTGGAAGTCGGTTTTGAAGGACTCGCGGTTCTGCGTGACCATGCGCTCGATGCCGAGCTGCTTGAGGCGCTCGCCGGTGGTGGGGACGCAGATGAGGCCGCGGCCGAAGCGGGCCATGAAGTTGACCGTCGCCGGGGTGGCGTGCTCGGCGGCCATGACGAGGTCGCCCTCGTTCTCGCGGTCGGCGTCGTCCACGACAATGACCAGCTTGCCCCGGCGCAGATCGGCGAGGGCGGCTTCCACGGAGTCGAGGGCAGTCGGCATGGCGCGCGGACTTTAGGGACGAGCCGCCGGGTTGCAAATGCCGAATCGGCGCGGGAACTCAGACGGGCAACGGCGGCGGGGAAGGGAGGGGAAAACCCGGCGGTAGGGCCTCGCGGATGGCCGCGCGCAGGGTGGCGATCGCGACCGGCTTGGGCAGCGCCTCGGTGAACCCCAGCGGGGCAAAATGCGCCGAGCCATGCAGGGTGACCGAGGTCGAGAAGAGGATCATCGGCAGGTCAGCCCGCACTTGGCGGACGCGCCGGGCGAGCTCCAGCCCGGTCATGCCGGGCATCTCACAGTCGGTGAGCAGCAGGGCGTAATCCTGCGGCGCGGCTTGAAAACGCTCCCAAGCGACGTGGGGGGAACCGTGATCTCCGCCGGCAATCCCTCCAGCGTGAAGAAGTTCCGGAGGAACGCGCAGATGGACTGGTTGTCGTCCACGACGAGGATGCGGGTGGGCGGGTGGGCGGTGGTGGGCACGGGGTCGATGGCGGGCGGCAAGGTGAGGTCAGGGTCTAGGTCAGCGACGCATCACGGGTCTTCTACTGGGGGGAGGGTGTCGCAGAGTTTTCACCGGCCTCAAGAGGAATGTATTGGCCCCCGTCGTCCGTCACCTCGGGGAAATGCTTGAGCCGTGGGGGCGCGGATTCGCCTGCGGGGCGGGTGCTTGGAGGGAGGCGAAATTCAACTGGAACCGGCCAATTCTTTGCCTTGCTGCGCAGCGGGGGATTCCGAAAGATGCCGCCTCGCGTTCCACCCGGTCGCTGGGGCTGGAGCCGAAAACAATCTCGCGCATGAAACTGAAAGCTTACGCCGCCGCCGGGGTGGACATTGATTTGGGCAACAAGGTCAAGGGCACGCTGCCCAAGCTCCTCGCTTCCACGCATCGCCGTGAGGTGCTGGGCAAGGTGGGCGGCTTCGGTGGGCTCTTCGCGCTGGACGTGAAGAAGTATCGGCAGCCCGTGCTGGTCAGCTCGGTGGACGGCGTGGGGACGAAGCTGAAGCTCGCGTTCGCCATGGACAAGCACGACACCATTGGCGAGGACTTGGTGAACCACTGCGTCAACGACATCGCGGTGCTGGGCGCGGAGCCGCTGTTCTTCCTCGATTATCTCGGCACGGGCAAGCTGGAGCCGCACGTCTTCACGGACATCATCAAGGGCTTCGCGCGCGGTTGCGCGGCGAACGGCTGCACGCTCATCGGCGGCGAGACGGCGCAGATGCCGGGCTTTTACCAGGCGGGCGAATACGACTTGAGCGGCACCATCGTCGGCGTGGTGGAGAAGTCGCGGATGCTCAACGGGCAGAAGTCCGTGAAGCGGGGCGACGCGGTCATCGGCATCGCGTCGAGCGGGCTGCACACGAACGGCTACTCGCTGGCGCGGAAGATTTTGTTCGAGCAGTTGAAGCTGAAGGTGACGAGCCGCGTGCCGGGCTTGAAGGGAACGCTCGGCGAAGAGTTGCTAAAAGTTCACGTCACCTACGGCCCGCTCGCGCAGGCGTTGCTGAAGCGTTTCAACTCTCAACTCTCAACTCCCAACTCTCAACTGCCCGTCAGGGCGTTCGCGCACATCACGGGCGGCGGTTTCGTGGACAACATCCCGCGCGTGCTGCCGGCGAAGTGCGACGTGGTCATCCGCAAGGGGAGTTGGGAGATGGGGCCGTTGTTCCAGTTGCTCGCCGAACGCGGCGGCGTGGACGAGGCGGAGCTTTATCAGGTCTTCAATATGGGCGTGGGCATGGTGGCCGTCGTGGCGGCGGAGCAGGCGGACGCGGCGCTGAAGTTCATCCGCAGCCAGAAGCACACGGCGTGGCTCGTGGGCGAGGTGGTGAAGGGCACGGGCGTGGCGCGGGTGGAGTAGTTCAGCGCGGGAACGGAATTGGCAGGCGAATTTGGGGCAAGTGAATGAGGGGCAACCACGGCTCCAATCCCGCGCCTAAGTCAGGAAAATCAGGTCAGGAAGATGGGGGGGCTGCCAGAATCTTTCTGACCAAAGTAGAGGGGTTCGGCTCCGTCGAGCTTGCTGAAGCAGAGAGTTCCTTTGTGTTCTCTGTGCCCTCTTGTGGCTAATCCAAGTCCCCGTTCTTCAGACCTTCGGCGGCTCGGCGGCGGCGGGAGCATCCGGCTTGTCCCAGAAGGCCACGGCGAAGAGGATCATGATGGCGGCGGCCATCAAGCAGGGGAACATCCAGAATTCCTTCCACTGAGCCATCGTGTCTTGCAGCACGGTGCCGGCGACTTGCGGCTTTTGAGCGGTGAACATTTTCCCGAACGACTCCCAGAAGGTGAAACTTTCCGCCGGCGGCATGGCCTTGCCGAGGGCGTCGGCGCTCTTGAGCGTCTTGCCAAATTCGCCGCCCGCGACTTGGTAGCCGAAATACATCCCGACGCCTTGCGTGAAGAAGACGAGCATGGACTGCGCTTGGCCGCGGACTTCAGCCGGGGCCTTGGTGTCGGTGTAAATGAAGCCGGTGACGAAGAAAAAGTCGTAGCACACGCCGTGGAGCACGACGCCGGAGAGAATCATCCAGAGCACTTGGTCCGGCGCGCCAAAGGCGAACAGCGCGTAGCGAATCACCCACGCGAGCATGCCGACGAAAATCATCCACTTCACCCCGAGGCGACGGAAGAAGAACGGCACGAGCAGCATGAAGAAGATTTCTGACATCTGGCCCAGCGTCATCGTGGACCCGGCGGCCTTGAAGCCGATGTGCGTGAGGTAGTTCGAGGTGAACGCGTAGTAGTAGGCCAGCGGGATGCAGATGAGCGTGGAGCAGACGATGAAGACGAGGAACGGCACGTTGGCCAGCATCTTGAAGGCGTCCACCATGAGGAGGGCCATGAGGTTGATGGGCTTGCCGGCGGCGGGCGGCGGCGTGGCGGGTTGCAGGAAGCAGACGACGCCGAGGACGAGCGAGGAAACCGCCGCGAGGGTGAAGATGTGCGTGCTAGCGGACCAGCCCAACCCGCCGACGATGAGGCCCGCCACAATCCAGCCGATGGTGCCCCACACGCGCAGCGCGGGGAATTTGTTGCGGTCGTCAATGTTCGTGAACGCCACCGTGTTGCTCAGGCCGAGCGTGGGCATATAGCAGAGCATATAGGCGGTGAAGAGCCACACGAGCGACTTGCCATCGCCCTTCGCCACCAAGCCCGGGGCCATGAACAGCAGGCCACCGCCGATGAGGTGGAGAACCCCCATTGCCTTCTCGGAGTTGAAGAACCGGTCCGCAACCAGGCCGAGTAGCAGCGGCGCGATGATGGCCGCGAGGGGCGCGCTGCCGTAGGCGTCGCCGATGATGCTCGCCAGATTGTTGCCCGCCAGACACGCGCCCAGCGTCGCGAACCACGCCCCCCAGACGAAGAACTGGAGGAACATCATGACGGACAGCAGAATGCGGTTCTTGGAACTCATAGGTTTCGCGCGAAGCTAGGGAAACCCCGCGCACGGGGCAAGCGTTGAAATCGGGTTCGGGATGGCTTGGGACCAAGAATAGCGCTGGCAGACAATGCCTTCAGCCGGTAGAAAAAGCCGTTGACGCAGCTCAACTTGAACGTAACACTCGTAATGTCATCAATTCACTTATGATTACAACTGAACCGGCCAAACTGACCCACAATGAGGTCATCAAAGACGCCATCCCCAC
>JAYTIO010000646.1:0-11740 GCA_043731805.1 Pedosphaera sp.
CCGCCTCTACGCCGTCAACGTGCGCGGCATCTTCAACGTCACCAAGGTCTTCCTCCCCGGCATGGTCGAGCGCAAATCCGGCTCCATCATCAACCTCGCCAGCATCGGCGCCGTCGTCGGTGTGAAAGACCGCCTCGCCTACGTCACCACCAAGTTCGCCATCGCCGGCATGACTAAAGCCCTCGCCCTCGACCACGCCCTCGACGGCGTGCGCGCCAACGCCATCTGCCCCGGCCGCGTGGAAACGCCCTTCGTCACCGGCTGGCTGAAGAAATACCCCGACCCCGAGAAAGCCTACCGCGACGCCTGCGACACGCAGGCTGTGAACCGCATGGGCAAGCCCGAAGAAATCGCCGCTGCGGCCCTCTACCTGGCCAGCGACGAAGCGAGCTTCGTGACCGGCACCGAGTTCATCATTGACGGCGGGTTCAGCGCCGGGAAGTAAGCCGCGCCAGCCCGGGAACTCGGACCGACGGTTTACTTGCTGTCGAAGTTCCCCTCCAGCCGGGCGGTGCCGGCGGGAACCTCGTGCCCGTTGAGCAGCAGGTTTTGGAGAATCCAGTTGCCCTGCCCGCCGATGACTTGCAGGGAGCGCGTGGCTTTCGGCTCCGCCCGGTCGTCGCGGACCACGCAGCCGGCGACGCGCGTGCGGGTGGTCTCGCGCAGCAGCAGGCCGACGCCGTCGCTGTCGAGCACGGTGCTGTTGGCGAGGTGGAAGCGGTCACACTTCTCCAGCAGCACGGCTGCGGGCTTGCGCCAGACACCGTTGATGTGCAGGCCGGTGAGCGTGCAGTCGCGCGAGTCGCGGAAGACCAGGCCGCCGTTGACGTTCGTGCTGGTGCCGTAGTTGTAGCGCGGGTTGCGGTCGAACGCGTTCGGCCCGACGACGATGTTGCTCGAATCCTCGACGAGCAGGTCGTGCTGGTAGCCCATCCAGAAGGTGTTGCCGGTAAGCGTGACGCCGCGCGCGTGCTTGAGGTGGACGTTGACCTGCACGTCGCTCAGGACGTTGCCGGTGATGGTGACGTGGCCTTCCTGGGTCTTCGCCGAGCCGACGCGCAGGGCCAGGGCCGCGTCGTCGCCCTGGCCGAGGATTCGGATGTTCGCCGAGTCCGGGCCGGGGCTGTTGTGCTGGATGGTGCAGCCGGTGATGGCCACTTCGCCGATGGAGCCGCCGGCGGAATCGAGCAGGATGTTGGCGGTGGGCGGGCTGTCCTTGCCCATGTTGCTCTCGATGTCGCAGTTGGCGATTTGGATGTTCCGCACGTTGCCGCCGCGCCCGACGATCCCGCCGCCGTCGCAGTAGCTGATGTGGCTGCCGGTGATGTTCGACTGGTGGAGGTTCACGTGGTCGTAGAAGACGCCGATGCCACGGCAATCGTAGATGTGGCAGTCGCTGATGAGGACGTTGCGATTACGCACAGCGAGATGGATGCCGTGGCGCAGGGCGCGCAGGTGCGTGCGTGTGACGGTGAGTTGCATGGTGCCCTCGGCTTCGATGCCGTCGGCCTCCGGGTGCGCGCCCTCGATGGCGAGGGAATCCACGACCGGCATGCGCTGGCGTTCCCAAACGTTGGGCTTGAACTGGTCGGGGTCCGCCGTGCCGCCGTGGGTGCCGAGGAACTTGAAGGCCGGCCCCGGCCCCGCCATCACCACGCGCGCCGTGCCGTCGCCGATGAGCGAGACGAAGCCGGTTTCCTCCAGCGTGATGAGGACGGTCTTGGTGAGGCGGTAGGTGCCCTTGGTGAACTGCACGCCGCCGCCCGCGTTGACGGCGCGTTGGATGGCGGCGGTGTCGTCGGCCTTGCCATCGCCCAACGCGCCGAACTCGCGCACGTCCTTCGCGGTCGCGTGCCCGGCGAGGGCGGCGAACAGGAGGCCAAGTAAGAAGCGGGTGGCGGACGGAGCAGAGGAACGGGGAGTGGCGGAGGTCATGGCCCCATTGGAGGGCGGACCTGGCTCGGCCAGCAAGCGCAATGCGGCGCGGGCGGCGGGTCGTCACCTTCCGACGCGCCAAGCCTGAAAGACGGCGTCGGTGTGGAGCCGCTGCGCGAGCACGCGGTAGCCCTCGGTCAGGGGATGGCTCGCGTCGGCGTAGAGAGCGCTGGCGAGCGGCTCGGGGACGAGGGCGGAAATGTTGTTCTCCTTCAGCCAGGACGCAACGCCGTCGCGGAGCTGGCGGTAGGCGGCGCGGTTGTCCTCCGACATCAGGGGCTCGTTGAAGGGGCCGACGATCACAAGGACGTCGTTGCCACGGGCGCGGAGGAGCTGCGCGAGTCGCTGGAAGGCTGCCCATTGCAGCGAGGCTTCGAGCGGGACCCACTCGAAGCGCGTGGAGCCTTCGCCGGTGGTGGACCACGGCTTGTGACGCGTGCTGGCGGGGCCGCGCTCGGGGTCGAGTGCGGGTGCGGTGGGGACGCGCAGGGTGAGTTGGCCGAGCGGGTTCTTGTAGGTGTTCGGTCGGTTGGGCGGATCACCTTCGCCTTGCTCCAGCGTCCAGTCGGGAATGCTCTTCTGGTTGAAGCTGACGTTTTGCAGATGGTTGACCCACGCGAGCACTGGCAAGTTCCGCTCCACCAGCGTGCTCAGTCGCTCGCTCGCGTCGGCGCGGTAGCACGGGATGCGCGGGGAGAACTGCGGGACAAGGCGCGCGTGATTGAAGCGCTCTTCTTTCTTCGTTGAGAGGTCGGCCTTGGGGCTGCTCATCCAAAGCAGGTTGCAGTTCAGGATGACTTTCCGATTCCGCAACGCGCCACCGTAGTGCTCGACAAGGCCTTCAAGCGCGAGCGGGAAGAGGCCGTTGACTCCGGCGTTGACGAAGGCGTCGGGCTTACCCGCCTCCTGATTGAGAAAGTGCGAGAGCGTGCCGTCGGGCAGGACGTATTCGCCCCAGATGACGGAGTCGCCGATGAGCACGGCGCGCGACGCCGGGAGTTCTTCGAGGCGCCGTTGGTAGAGCCAGTAGTCTTTGCTGAGTGAGTAGGGGATGCGGTAGTCCGGACCGGTGTCGAAGCGCTCGGCGGCCTGCCACACGCGCGGCGCGAGCAACACGAACGCGAGCACGATGCCGCCCACGACGAGCCACTGACGCGCGTTGAGGCGCATCTCGTTCACGAAGACCGTTTCCATGCCGACCTTGGGGACTTGGGCGTTCATGTCAGAATTGGAAGTAAATGAACGCCCCGCCGCCCGAGGAGCAGAGGAACAGGTAGAGGATCATGCACACCGCGCCGCCGACGCGCGCGTAACTCGTCTGCAACCACGGCCGCAGCGTGGATTCGTAGGCCATCTGGTAGAGCCAGATCACTGCGATGATCGCTAGCATCAACAGCGGCATCTGCGGGTCGGACCAGCCGGTCGTGAAGATGCGCTGGATGATGATCGATGCATCCGCCATTGAGCCGGCTCGGAAGAAAATCCACGCGAAGCAGACGAACGCGAACACGCCGAACTGCTTGAGCAAACGCGGCACGCGGTCGCGGTAAAAGGCCGAGTGTTCCAGCTCGCGGGTGACCATCACGCCGAACGCGTGCAGCAGACCCCAAATCACGAACGTCCAGTTCGCGCCGTGCCAGATGCCGGAGATGAAGAACGTGATGAACAGGTTGCGATACATCTTGAACGTCCCCTCCTGGTTGCCGCCGAGCGGGATGTAGAGGTAGTCGCGGAACCACGTCGAGAGGCTGATGTGCCAGCGCGCCCAGAAGTCGCCCAGGCCGGTCGCGAGGTAGGGGTTGTTGAAGTTCAGCATCAGGTTGAAGCCCATGAAGCGCGCGATGCCCCGCGCCATGTCCGTGTAGCCGCTGAAGTCGAAGAAGATTTGCCACGCGAAGGCGACCGTCGCCATGACCAGCGCGGGCGCGCCGTAAGCCTTCGGGTTGTCGTAAACGCGCTCGACGTAGTAGGAGAGGTAGTTGGCCAGCGCGAGCTTCTTGAACAGGCCGACGAGGAACAGCGAGAGGCCGTCGGTGACGTCGCGCGTGGTGATTTTCGGGAACTCGTAGAACTGCGGCAGCAAGTGCGACGCGCGCTCGATGGGCCCAGCCATGAGCTGCGGAAAGAAACTCACGAACGCGGCGAAGCGGATGAAGTTCCGCTCGCGATGCACGCGGCCCCGGTAGAAGTCGATGCTGTAGCTCATCGACTGGAAGGTGAAGAACGAGATGCCCACCGGCAGCACGTAGGCCGCGCCGAAGGGCATGAGCGACGCGGGGTCGGGCAGCGTGGCGCTGACGTGGAGGCGGGCGAGCAGGGCGTTGCCGTTCTCGACGAGGAACTGCGCGTATTTGAAGAACAGGAGAATCGCAAGGTTGTTGACGATACTCACGCCGAGCCAGACCGCGCGGCTCGCGAAGAACGCGCCCACCGCCATCAGCGCGAAGATGAGCGTGAGCACGGCCATCGTCGGGCGCAGCGTGGGCAGGCCCGCCACCGCCATGCCGAGGAATCCCAGCGTGCCCAGCGCGGACACGGCGAAGGCAACCTTCAGCACCGTGTCATCGAAGCGCGGGTGCGCCAGACGCTCGCGCAGGCTGACGCTGGGACGGTCACGCGGACAGTGGTCCATCAACGCGACGAGGATGAAATCCAGCGCGGTCGAGTAGGCGACGAGGATGAGGTAGTAGGGATTCCACCAGCCGTAGAAGACGTAGGATGCCAGCAGCAGCCACGGAATCCACAGCCGGGTTTTGCGCAGCAGCAAAAAGCCCGGCACCACCACCAGCATGAAGAGGAAGAAGGGCCAGGTGTGAAAGAGCATGTGGGCGCGCGGGTCAGCTCATTTCAACTCACTTCGGCCGCGCGAGCTTGGCGATTTCCTCCGGCGTGGCGCGGCGCACGCAGCGGAAGCCGCAGTAGTCAGTGAAGAAGCACGCATCGGAGTCGCCCGTTCTCTGCCCCTGGCGGAACGATGCGCGGCACATGTCGGCGCTGGCCTTCCACGAGCCGCCGCGCATCACGCGCTTCACATCCTTGCCGGGGCTGGGCGGGCCGAGCGGGTCGACGGCGGGACTCTCCTTGTAGTAAGCCGGCGCATACACGTCCTCGCACCATTCAGCGACGTTGCCGTAGAGGTCGTGGATGCCCCAGCGGTTCGGCTTGCGCTCACCCACGACGTGCGTCTTCGCGTCGCCGTTGTCCGCGAACCACGCGAACTGCCGCAGCTTGTCTGGCGCGCCGAAGTCAAAGTCCGCTGTCCCGCCCGCGCGGCAGGCGTATTCCCACTCGGCCTCGGTGGGCAGGCGATAACCGTTCGCGGTGAAATCGCAGTCGAGGTCGGCGGTCTTCTCGTTGTAGCAGGGCTTGAGGCCTTCGAGCAGGGAGCGCTCGTTGCAATACTGCTTCGCATCGCGCCAGCGCACGCGCTCGACGGGCTTCTTCGGGTGATCCTGCCAGTGCGAGGGGTTGGGCAACTGCGCCTTCTTGAAGAGCTCGTGCGTGACCTCGAACTGGTCCATGAGGAACGCGCTGACCTTCACCTTGTGCGCCGGGGCTTCGTCGTCGCCGCCCTTGTCGCTGCCCATCGTGAACTCGCCGCCGGGCAAGGCGACCATCGCGACGCCGGAGGCGGTGATGACCTCACCGGGCTGGCTGGCGGCGGGGACAGAACTCGGCGAAGGCTTCGCCCCGGTTTGAGCCGAAGGCTGTGGCTTCTCGCACGCAGCGAGCAGAACAGCGAGGACCAAGCCGAAACCGCGACGCACCAGACGCATCACTTACCGGCCTCCCGCTTTCTTGTCCGCGCGGAACCACGCGGACTCCTTGTTGCTCGCGCCGTTCGTAGTGAGCGTGGCGAACTGTCCTTCGTCCGCCGTGTTCAGGTCCAGCACGCCCGCACGCTCGGCCGAGACGGCGATTAGATTCCAGCCCGCCGCATGGACGCCGACGATTTCACACGCGGCCATGAACGTGCCGGGTTTGCTCGGATCACCCTTGCCGTTCGGTCCGCGGCTGATCGAGAGGAAGCGGCTGTCGGGCGACCAATCCACATGGTAAATCTTCAACTTGTCGTCCTTGATCTGCACGCGGCGCTCGCCCACGGACGGCTCGGCGGCATCGGTGTCAATCGCCGCGGTCGCAATCTCGTGATCGCCCGGGCCCCACGCGATCTGCTTGCCGTCGGGGCTGAAGCACGGGCGGCAGCCGGGGATCTTCAGGTTGATGATCTTCGCGCCGTGCCGCTCGATGAGTATGATCCCGTGGCTCACGCCCATGCCCGCGTGGACGGTGGCGACGACCCACTTACCGTTCGGCGAGAAGCCCGGGTTGTAGAGATGGTGCAAGTTCGCGCTGTTCGGGTGCGGCTCGATTTTTCCCGTGGCCAAGTCAACGAAGCTCATCCCCGTGGTGTAGTAATCCACGACGTTGAACTTGGGAAACTCCTGCGGCAGGAAGCCGATGGACTTGCCGTCCGGGCTGAAGAAGGGCTCGCGCGCGTTGTCGGCGAGCTTGCGGCGGTTCTTCCCGTCCGCGTCCATGACCCACAGGCTGCGCACGGTGTCGCGGCCCTCGCCCTCGTCCACGGAAAAGCAAATCTTCGCGCCATCGGGCGAGACCTGCGGGTAATGCTCGTGCACCTTCGGCGTCGCCGTGAGGTTCACCACGCCCGAGCCATCCGCGTTCATGGCGAAGATTTCCCAGTTGTCGTTGGTGTAAGTCTCGTAGGCGATCTTGAAGGGAAGCTTGCTCAAGGCCTGGCGCAACGGTGGCTCGGCGGCCGTGGCAACATTGCCGAACGGGAAGTGACCGAGGACGAGACTTGCGAGCGTGACCGCAGCAAGGCGCTTCATCACGAAGCGAAGGGTGAAACGGAGTTGCATCCGCTCACGCTAAACACGGGCCCGAGTTCGCTCAATGACAAAGGCGCTGGGCGCGCTGTGATCGGTCACTTCCCAGCGACCGCCGCAGACGCGCGTCGCACGCAGCGGAAGCCGTAGATGTCGTAGCCGAAGCAGACATCGGTGGAGCCGGGGTTCTCGTTGTAGCGGTAGCCGGAGCGGCAGTTGTCCGCGCTGAAGCGCCACGCGCCACCCCGCAGGACTTTGTTCTTACCGTCCGGTGGGCCGGCGGGGTCCTGCTTCGGTGAGGTCGCGTAGTATTCCACGCCGTAGAAGTCGTGGCACCACTGCCAGACGTTGCCGGCCATGTCGAAGAGGCCCCACGGATTCGGCTGCTTCTGGCCGACGGGGTGCGGTTTGCCACCGGCGTTTTTGTCGACCCACGCGTAGTCGCCGGCCTTCGCGGGGCTTGTGCCGAAGAAGTAGGGCGTCGTGGTGCCGGCGCGGCACGCGTATTCCCACTCGGCCTCGGTGGGCAGGCGATAGCCGTCCGCCGTGAAGTCGCACTTCAAGCCCGGCAACTCATAGCAGGGCCGCAGCCCCTCGGCCTCGGAACGCTTGTTGCAAAACTTCACGGCGTCGGACCAGCGCAACTGCTCGACAGGATTCTGCCCGCCCTTCCAGCGCGACGGGTTCGCGCCCATGAGTTTCTGGAACTGGTCTTGCGTGACGAGGTGCTGGTCCATCAGGAACGCGCTCACGCTCACCTCGTGCGGCGGGGCGTCCACCTCGTCCTTGTCGCCCATCAGGAACTTGCCGGCGGGAATCGGCACGAGCGCGGCCGACGCGGCGGAAGTGCCGGGCGTCGGAGTTGGTGCCGCGCTGACGGCCTTCGCGGGAACTGACGCCGCTGTGGTCTCGCCAACGGGCGATGGTTTCTGCTCACACGCCGCTAGCACCACCGCGACCCCGAGCAAGGGCAGCCAACGCAGGGGGAAAAATCGTTTCATCATCGAGCCAGTCAGGTTCATCTTCGCCGCCGCTTCAATAGTCCGCCCAGATTTCGTAGCCGTCCGGATTCCGCAACACCTGCCGGCAACGAGCGCGGATTTCCTCGGCGAGGGCGACGGCCTTGGGCAGTTCCGCACAGCCGTAGCCGGCCTCTTGAAAAAGTTTCCGCGTGACTGTGTGGCACTGGGCGAGCACGTAGTCTTGGGCACCGCCCATTCCGCGCCACGCCTTGAAGAGCGCTGCGTAGGATTTCACGTTGTCGGGATCGCGCTTCAGGGTCAGGGCCATCGTCTGTTTCGCCAACTCGGCGGCGTGGTCGAGCGACTTCATGTTCTCCTGCTGCACCTCGACCTCCTGCGGGATCTGCTGGACGATTTGCTCCAGACTTTCCAAGTAGGGCTTCAACTCGGGCGCGGCTTGGCCCTGGGCGCGGAGCTGTTTCGTCATGTCCTGGGCGAAAGTGCGGTAGTCGGCGATGCGTTCAAGGTGGCAGCGGACGAAGTAAATCATGTCGTCAATCGCGTCCGCGATGAACTGCTTCTTGGCGGTCTCTTCGCCCGCCTTGAAGACGGCCTCGATGGCCTCGGTGTAGCCGCAGGTGCAGGCGCGATGCACGCTGTCGCCCCCACGCTTGTGATGCGTGCGGAGCGTGCGGCCGGCGGGATCGAGAATCGTCTCGCTCATGGGGCGGCCGAGCGTGGCCTTGAGAAGGTCCACTGGCGTCACGACTGACGCAGGCGTCTCACGCGCTTCGAGGAAGTAAATCAGCGCGTCGCCTTTGGGCGGGACCTTCTTGCCGAGCCGCAGCATGGCGGTCTCGCCCTCGAACCACGCCGGGTAATCATACGAGCCGGGCACGCCGCGCCAGACCGTGCCCTTGGCCTGACGGAAGGCGTAGGTCGTCCCCACGCCGGCCTCGGACAACTGCGTCTTCCATTTCGCCGGGAACGGCCGCTTCCACGCGAGCGGCACGTCCTTTTCCAGAAAGCCGGCCTTCAATTCCTCGCGGTGCCAGATGCCGGGCGCGGCCAACGAGGTGAGGAAGAAACTTTGGCCGTCAGCCTGGAGGTCCAGCGACTCGATGCGGCGCTGGTCCGCCGCGCCGCCGAGACGGAGTTGCACCTGCTGCCGGCCCTTGGGCCACGTCACGACCAGCATCCGCTCGCCGCCGGGCGACAGACCGACGAAAAGATTATCCGACGGGAGCGCAATGCTCCTTGCCTCGGGATACGCCGACGGGCTGTAGATGAGGTCATCCCCGATGAAGCCGGGCAACACGCCATACGCGAGCGGACTCAACAGGCGCAAGCCCTTCAGCTTGCCCGTCGGTTTCAGCTCCACGATGTCGCTGCGGCCAAAGGAGAACAGCGCGGACTCGCCCGCGCCGGAGTAAGTGACGCCGAGAACCACCTCGTCGCCGGCGTTGCGGACGATGGCGAGGCGGCTCATCGGCCCGCCGGCCTTGGCTCCGAGCGGGACGGCCTCGGCAATCTTCCGCCCCGATGCGGGTTGAGCCGCGCCTTCCTTTGCGTAAATCAACACGCTGCCGCGCGCCTTCGAGAACACGGCGAGCAGGCCCAGATTCTCCACGACCGCGTCGCCCTGGAAAGTGTGTTCGCGCCCCCAGTAGCCGGGGTCGGAAACCGCCTTGCCCGGGCTTTCTTCAAACACGAACAGCTCCGTCGGCACGGCCTTCCAGCCCGTCCGTCCGGTCAGGCTGCCGGCTTCGGTCAACGGCGCGCCCGTGTCCCAAAGGGTGACCACCGCCGCCGGGCTCGACTGCAAGAGCAGGGCCAACCCCAGCGCGCCCGCGAGCGCCGCGGCCCGCCGCCGGAGCGCGCCCGGATTCCACCGCGTTGCGATCTGCTTCACATTCATGGTTCCTTTCAAGTTAGGCCTCGGGTCTGCACCCGCCGACGCTGATCACTCCGCCGCAGTCGGGCTGCGTGCGGAGATTCGGACGAAGTCCGACGCTGCGCTGTTCGTGAACACCTCAAGCACCCGGCGCGGCGGGCCAGCTTTCAGCTTTGGCTTGAAGAAATCCATCCGGGCCCGCTATCTACACCCCAACGCTATGCCGTCCTTCAGCTACGTCGCCCGTGAAGCCGCCTCCGGTCGGGAGATCCGCAATGTCATCGAGGCCAACACCGAGCAGGAGGCCATTGCCAATTTGCTGGGGCGCAACCTGCTGGTCGTCTCGATCACCGAGGCGAGCGGCAAGAAGGGCAAGTCTGCCGGCGGGTCCGTGCCACTGCAGGATCTGGTGATGTTCACCCGCCAGCTCGCCACGCTGATTGACGCCGGCATTGCCATCGTGGGCTCCCTCCAGGGCCTGGCCGAGCAGACCGACAACAAGATCATGCGCGATGTCATCCGCGACATTTGCGCGCGCGTCGAGGCCGGCGACAACTTCTCGACGGCGCTGACGAAGCATCCCAAGACCTTCGAGCGCCTCTACTGCTGCATGGTGGATGCCGGCGAGAAGGGCGGCCTGCTGGCGGAGATTCTCGCCCGCCTCGCCACCTACCTGGAGAACACCGTCCGGCTGCAAAAGAAGGTCAAGTCAGCGATGATGTATCCCACCATCGTCACCATCGTTGCCGTCACGATCACCGCCTTCCTGCTTGTCAAGGTGGTGCCCACCTTCGGTGAAATCTTCTCGGGCTTTGGCGCGAAGCTGCCTGCGCCCACACAGCTCCTGATTGACCTGTCGGAGTTTTTGAAAAAATGGTGGTGGGTGATCTTCCTCTGCACGGGCGGGACCATTTGGGGCTGGTTTCAGTTCATCAAGACCAAGATCGGCGAGGAGTTCTGGGACAAGAACCGCATCCGCCTGCCGGTCTTCGGCCACATCGCGCACAAGATCTGCCTCGCGCGCTTCGCCCGCACGCTGGCCTCACTCATCCGCTCCGGCGTGCCCATCCTCGAGGTGCTCAACATCACCGCCAACTGCGTCGGCAATGTCGTCATGGAGAAGGCCATCCGCACCGCCATGGCGGACATCGAGAAGGGCGACGGCATTTCCGCCTCGCTGGGCCGGCACCCGGTCTTCCCGGCGATGATCATCCGTATGCTCTCGGCCGGTGAGCAGACGGGCAAAATTGACGCGATGCTCGAGCGCGTCGCGGACTTCCTCGACGACGAGATCGAGACCATCCTTGATGGCCTGACCTCCCTGATCGAGCCGCTGCTGATCGTGTTCCTCGGCGTGACCGTCGGCAGCATCGTGATCGCCATGTTCCTGCCCATCTTCAAGATGAGCGACATCATCAACCCCCCCGGCCGCTAGCCGCCGCCGCGCTGTCCGCTCGTAATCCTTCTGCCTCCGGCGCGGCGGCATAAGCCACCGGGCCAGACGGCGATTTCAAGCGCGGAAAAAACGCCGTGCGAAGCGGTGCGGAAACCGGCGCGAAGCACGGCGAAGCGTTAAATCCGAATCCCGAAGTTGAGCCACGAAAGGGCGCAAAGAAGCGGAATTGGAACTGACTGGGACCGGGACGCCCGTCCACCAGAAGCCTGGCTTTGCGCTCGGTGCGCCCTTTCGAGGCCATCCCATTTCGGAGGTCGGGTTGAAACTGCGGGCTCTGGTGCCGGTGCACTCCATCCCAGAAAGCAAAGAGCGCGGACGAATGCGTCCGCGCTCCAAGATTTGAGGCGATGCTTAGGCGAACAGCTCGGCGACGGGCTTGGCACCTTCCTTGACCAGCTTCATCGGGCGGCCAAGGGGCGTGGTCAACTCGCGGGTGTGGTCAATGCCCAGGGCGTGGCAGACGCTGGCGTGGAGGTCGGCGACCTGCACCGGGCGGTTCTCCGGGGCCATGCCGTCCTTGTCAGACGAGCCGATGACCTGGCCGCCCTTGATGCCGCCACCGGCCATGAAGCAACTGAAGACGCGCGCGTGGTGGTCGCGACCGGCGTCCTTGTTGATCTTCGGCGTGCGGCCGAACTCGCTC
>JAYTIO010000647.1:0-5371 GCA_043731805.1 Pedosphaera sp.
GAGCAGGGAAGTGTGGCGTGGCTTTTTGGAGAAGGCGTGGCTGATCGCCTCAATCATGGCGGCAGCGGCAGCGGTTGGTCTCTGGATCGGGGCCAGCACGCCGGCGGTTTATCAGAGCCGCGCGGTGCTCTCTGTTGAGTTTACCGATAGCACGGTCACGGCCATTGCGGATGTCGAGAAGAGGGAAAGGGGCAGCACGGAAATCCTGAACACGATTGCGAGTAACATTAAGAGCACAGCGATTCTCCGTCGGGTGGTGGTGGAGAAAAACCTCTCCAAACATCTGGCGTTGACGGGGGGCACCAATGTTTTGTCCGAGGAGCAGGTGGTTGGGGTGCTTCGGTTGGGCGTGGACGCCCGGTTGCGGCGGTTGACACGGCTGATTGATGTGACAGCAGATTTGGGTGACTCGAAGCTGACAGAATTGGTGGCGCAGTCGGTGGTGGAAGAATACATCAAGCAGACCGAGGAGGATCGGATGGGCGTCGGCACGAACGCCGGGAAATGGCTGGCGGAACAGGAACGGACACTCAAGGTGCGGCTGATGGCCGCCGAGCGTGCGGTTCAGCAGTATTTAGCGACTGGCGACATTTCTTTGTTGCAACAAACCGACATCCTGACCGAGGAGTTCAAGTCCCTCAGTGACCGGTGCACGGCGGCGAAGACTGATCGGTTGCTGATTGAAGGAGACTGGAACCAAGCGCAGTTGGTGGGCGTAAAGACCGAGCAGTTGTTGACCTTGCCCTCGGTTGGGCGTTCCCCGGAGGTGGTGGCGCTCAAAGATAAGCTTCAGGTGCAGGAGGCAAACGTGAGCAACTTGGAATTGCGCTACAAGGACAAGCATCCGGCCATGGTGCAGGCGCGAAATGAGCTTGCAGCCAGCCGAAAGGCTTTCGACGAGGAAGTTCAAAAAGCCCCGGCGCGGCTCAAGCACATGCGGGAAGCGGCCATTGAGAAGGAAAAGAATTTGGACCAGGCGTTGAAGGTGGCGGAGAAGAAACTGGGGCAGTTGAGTCAGGCGCGCATCGAGTTGGACCGACTCCAGCGGGAAGTGGTGTCGGAGCGGCGACTTTATGACGAGATTGCCAAACGGTGGCGGGAGGTTGACGTGACTGGTGGAATCAAAAAGAGCGACGTGCGGATCGTAGAATCTTCTAATCTTGGGTATCTCATCCGCCCCAACAAGCGGATGATCCTGGTGCAGGCCTTGGGGTTTGGGTTGGTGCTAAGTATGAGCCTCGTGTGGCTGCTCCAGCAGTTGGACACCAGCATCAAATCCGTGGATCACGCTGAACGTCTCCTGGGGCTGCCGGTCTTGGGAGCCGTTCCCAAGAACAAGCTCGTGAAGGACGGCAGGAGCCGTCTGTTTATGAGTGACGATCCGCAGTCACTGTGCGCCGAGGCGTTCCGCAGTATGCGCGCCTCGCTCGGCCTGCTGGGCCGAGAAGAGGACCGGAGGGTCGTGTTTTTTACGAGTGCGGTGCCTTCGGAGGGCAAATCCTTCTGCTGCGTGAATTACGCGGTGGCGTATGCCCAGCAGGGTAAGCGCACCCTGGTGATCGACTTCGACCTTCGCAAACCTACGCTCGCTGAGTCGTTTGGCTTGGAGGGTCAGGGGACGGGGGTGTCGGATGTCTTGTTGGGTAAGGCGACGCTGGATGAGTGCGTGCAGAAGACGCGGTTCGACAACCTTTTCCTCCTGACCGCTGGCCGCACGGTGCCAAATCCGGCGGAAATCCTGTCGGGCCAGTGGGCCAAGCAGTTGATCCGCGAGGCGGCTGTCAAGTTCGACCACGTGGTTCTCGACAACGCGCCAATCAACGCCGTGAGCGATGCGCTCCTGATTGTGAAGGAAGCGCAGACCATTTGCTTGGTCGCCAACGCTAAAAAAACCTCGCACCGCGTGGTGCTCCGGGCCTTGGAGATGCTCCGGCGCGCGGGGGTCAAGCCCTCTGGCGTGGTGCTCAACTTTCTCCCGCAGAGCGCCGGCTCCGGATACTACTACTACTACTCCGGCAACAAGTATTACGGCAACAAGGGCGTTTACGGCCACAAAGGTGTTTACGGCACCAGCTATGGTGAAAAGCCCACGGAGAGTTGATCGCTAGCCTGGAGTTCGCGATTGGTTTTGGCATTCACGTGTGGATGCTTCCTGTTACAGTCCTTAGCGATGGACAAGCTGCTCCTGATTGATGACGAGGCGGACGTGCAATACTCGTTCCGCCGTATTTTCGACGCTGCGGGCATCGAGCTGCACACCGCGTCCAGCGGCGAGGAGGGGTTGAAGTTGGTGCCCAAGCTCAAACCTGACCTCGTCCTCATGGACATCCGCATGGGCACGGGCATGAACGGCTTGGAAACGCTCCGTCGCCTGCGCCAGCATGATGCGCGGTTGCCCGTCATCATGATGACCGCCTACGGCACCACGCAAACCGCCATCGAGGCGATGAAGCTGGGGGCTTACGACTACCTGCTCAAGCCGTTCGACGTGCCCAAGCTCAAGCAGCTCGTGGCCGATGCGCTCCTGGCCGCCCGTGCCATGCGTCAGACCGTTTCCTACCAGCCGCTGCTCGAGTCGGAGGATTACGACCTGGGCATCGTGGGTCGCAGCGTGCCGATGCAGGAGGTCTTCAAGTTGGTCGGCCAGACGGCGGGCACGGACGCGACCGTCCTTATCACCGGCGAGAGTGGCACGGGCAAGGAGTTGGTGGCGCGTGCTATCTACACGCACAGCCGGCGGGCGGAGCAGCCGTTCCTCGCCATCAACTGCGCGGCCATCCCGGAGAACCTCCTCGAGAGCGAATTGTTTGGCCACGAAAAGGGGGCGTTCACCGGAGCGGCGGCGCAGCGCATCGGCAAGTTCGAGCAGTGCAACGGCGGCACGATCTTTCTCGATGAGATCGGCGACATGAGCCTGCCGACGCAGACCAAGATTCTGCGCGTGCTGCAAAACGGCGCCTTCGAGAGGGTCGGGGGCAACCAGTTGGTGAAGGTGGACGTGCGCGTCATCGCCGCGACCAACAAGCCGCTGGAGGAGGCGGTGGCCGCCCGGGCCTTCCGCGAGGACTTGTTCTACCGGCTTAACGTGCTGCGGATTCAACTGCCGGCGTTACGCCAGCGCCGGGAGGACATCCGTCTGCTCGTGGATTATTTCCTCCGCAAGTATGCGCGCGCCCGGACGCGTCCGCCGGGGGCCATCCATCCCGACGCGCTGGCGGCGCTGGAGCGGCACCCGTGGCCGGGCAACGTGCGGGAGCTGGAGAACGTGATTCAGCGCGCGCTCATCGTCGGCAAGGCGGATGCCATCATGCTGGCGGACTTGCCCGCCGAGATGATTCTGGAGCGGGTGCCGGTTGTGGCCGGGGCAGCCCTGAGCGCGGCGGCCCCGGCGCGACTCGCGGAGGCAGGCGTTACGAACGAAGTTCCGGTCCTGGCGCGCGCGCTGTTCACGTGGGCGCGTGCCCAGCGCACGCTCAAAGTGCTGCCCGCCGTCGAGCGCGAGCTGGTCATCTGCGCGCTGGAAGAAACCCAGGGCAACCAGGTGCAGGCTGCGAAGCTCCTCGGCATCACGCGCGCCACGCTGCGTAAGCGCATCGAAAAGTTCGGCATCCAGCGCGAGCTTTCCATCCACTGACCAAACCGCTCGACGCGCACGGGCGGGTCGGGCACAGCGGGGCGCTGGGCCACGCGTTTGCGAATCACCAATGACCCTGGACCGTGCCCTCGCCGACGCTCCGCGCTGGATGTTCCTCCTCATCCTGGTTTTCGCGCCGTGGGCGTATGGCTGCACGGATCGGACCACGCTCACGATTCTCAACCAGTTTAGCGCGGCGCTGCTGGTGCTCTGGCTGGCGGGTTGCGCGGGGCGGCGGCGCTGGCCGCAGTTGCCGTGGTTGTCGGTGGCGGTGGTGACGTTGCTGTTGCTTCAGGGCTGGTGGTTGGTGTGGAACGCCCACTCGTATCACGTTTACCGCACTTGGACCACCGTCATCCGGCTGCCGGACGCGCCGCCGCTGCCGGGCTGGCCGGGAGCGATTGACCGACCGCTCGCGCAGCTCGCGATGCTGAATGTCACGGCGCTGGCCGGGTTGTTTCTGTTCGCCGCCGACCTAATGACGCGCCCGGAATGGCGCAAGCGCGTCTGGGCCACGATGGCGTTGACCGCACTGTCCTTGGCCGTCGGGGGCGTGATCCTGAAGCTGAGTTGGCCGGAAGGGCGGGAGTGGTTGTGGGGGCCGGAAGTGGCGAAGTCCCCGACCACGTTCGCCACCTACCGGTATCACGGCAACGCCGCCTCGTTGCTAAGTATCGGCTGGGCGTTGGGGCTGGGTTTTACCGTCGTGGCCGCCGGCCGGCGCGGGCATCCCTTGCGGCTGGCGCTGTGGAGCCTGGCGCTGTTGGGGCTGCTGTATGGCCAGTTCATGAACACCTCGCGTGCGGGCTGGGGGCTGGCCGCCCTGCTGGGGCTGTTGATTGGAACGCGGTTCCTCTGGGCGTGGTGGCAAACGCGGCGGGAGCATTTCAATTGGAAACCGGCCTTGCTGCAAATGGCCTTGCTGGGGACGGTGGTCGGCGTGTTGCTGACGGTGGCGTTGAGCTCGGAGTGGCGGGAAAAGCTCATCCGGTTCCGGACGGCGGGTGCCACTCTACAGGAGCGCTACCCCACGATGGTTTACCACGAGCTGGCGCGGGAGACCGGCTGGTTCGGCTACGGTGCGGATTGTTTCCAGATGGCTCTGCCGGCGTATATGGAAGCCTTCGGGCTGGCGGACAAGCATGGTTTCTGGCGACACGCGCACAATGACTACTACGAATATCTCGCCAACTGGGGCTGGTGGGGGATGGCGCTCTGGGCGGTGCTCATCGGTGGCGGGCTGGGGCTGGGCTGGTGGGAACACTTTCGCACGCCGGTGCTCTGGGGCAGCACGCAATGGGTCATGGGCTTCTGCGGCAGCGCGGCGATCCTGGGCATCCTCCTCCACGCGGTCTGGGACTTCCCGCTCGAGAAGGCCTCTATCCTCCTCTACTTCCTGACGCTGGTGGCGGACGGCTGGGCCCGCCCGAGTCAGCCCGGGGAAACTTTCCCCGCCGAAGAATCAGCCTCGGCTTGAGGCCCCTTCACCCGAAAACCCGCAATTGATTTAGCCACGAAAGGGCACCCAGAACGCAGAGAGACTGGTTTGGTAGTCCAGTTCCCTGACCGGCGACTTTCACCTCGTGCGTGAAGCTGCGCTCAACTGCTGCCAACTTGAAGTGCCTCACTTCGTTTTCACTGCGGCCTTGCGCGGCTAAATGAACCGCAGGTTTTGTCTTACTCCGCCGTGGCATCCGCGCGCGCGAGCTCGTCCAAGTGGTGCTTGCGCTTCAAGCC
>JAYTIO010000648.1:0-12329 GCA_043731805.1 Pedosphaera sp.
GTCTCGAACTCGCCGACGTGCAAGACGCCGTCGCCAAGCAGTGGAAAAAACTCTCCTGACTTTTTCTTTAGCCACCGATGAAACACAGATTGAACACAGATGACGCCGTGGCTGTGGTCGCAGAGAGAACGTCGCTGCTGAATCAGGAAGGCGGGAAAGCAGGTAGCGCACTGAAGCGTTCCAGCCCAGGTCATTTCCTGCCTTCCTGCTTTCCTGATAAACTTGTCTTTCCCCATCTGTGTTCAATCTGTGTTTCATCTGTGGCTAAAAATTCCCCTTTATGAACGCCCTCGAAACCCGCTCCCTCACCAAACGCTATGGCCGCAAGACCGCCGTGGACGCCCTCGACCTCATCGTGCCGGAGGGCAGCATCTGCGCCTTTCTCGGCCCGAATGGCGCGGGCAAGACCACCACCATCCAGCTCCTCATGAACCTCCAGCGTGCCGACGCCGGCGAAGCCTTCGTGCTCGGCGTGCCGGCGACGCGCCTCAGCCCGCGCGAGTGGGCGCAGATCGGCTACGTCTCCGAGAACCAGGAGCTGCCCGAAGGCATGAACGTCGCGGAGTTCCTCGCCTTCTGCCGCCCGCTCTATCCGACGTGGGACGCCGCGTTCGAGGCGCGCTTGCTCAAGCAGTTCAACCTTCCGCTCGACCGCAAGCTCCGCCACCTCTCGCGCGGGATGAAGATGAAGGCCGCGTTGCTCGCCTCGCTCGCCTACCGCCCGCGCCTCGTGGTGCTGGACGAGCCGTTCAGCGGCCTCGACCCGCTCGTGCGCGACGAGTTCATTCGCGGCCTGCTGGAGCTGGCGGGCGAGGGCGGCTGGACGCTCTTCCTCAGCTCGCACGACATTGACGAAGTCGAGCGCCTCGCCGACCGCGTGGCGATTCTGGACGAGGGCAAACTGCGCGTGAACGAAACCGCCGACTCGTTGCAAGCCCGCTGCCGCAAAGTCGTCGTGAACCTCCCGCGTGCTGTGCCGCCCATCGCCGAGCCGCCGCCCGGCTGGCTCCATGTGGAAACCAGCGGCGCGCACCTGCAATTCATCGCCACCGAATACCAACCCGGCGCGCTCGAAGCCGCCGTCCGCGAACGCCTCGGCGCACAGGCGGAAGTCACTGCCGCCGGCATGACCCTGCGGGAAATCTACCTCGCCTACGCCCGGAGCTTCGCCACGAAGGAGGGCAAGTGATGGCCACGAAAGGGCACAGAAGGCGCAAAGAGGGGACGAGCAAACGTTGCGTGGTAGGGCGCGTCTGTCCCAGCGCGCCGCCGAACCATTCGGCCGCCCAACCGGCGCGCTGGGGACAGACGCGCCCTACCTGCACCCCGGACGCCAGACCCCAGCCCCTATCCCCTATCTCCCATCCCCCATCCCCCGCTTCCTCCTTCGCATGAAAACCGTGCTCCACCTCTTTCTGAAAGACGTGCGCCAGATGCGCCGCTTGCTCGTGCTGTGGCTCGCGCTGCTGGCCACGCAACTCGCCTCCGCCCTCGCCGAGAAGCAAACCACCATCGCCGACTGGGACATTCTATTCGCCGAAGGCCCGAAGCTTCCCATCTGGACACTGCTGCACTGGATTGGGCTGGTCGGCCTCATCTTCGAGGTGCTGCTGGCGGACCGCGCGTTTGGTGTGGAGCCGTGCTGGAAGACGCGCCCCATCGCCCGCTGGCAGATGGCGACAGCGAAGTTCGCCTTCATCGCGCTGTTCACGGTGCTGCTGCCCGGCGCGTTTGAATTCTTCGCCTTCACCGGGCAGGGCGTGCCAGCAGGTGAGGCTGCGCAGGGCCTCGTGCTTGCCGTGCTCACGCAAACCTTTCTCGTGAGCTGGGTGACCATGCTGGCGTGTGTGTGCCGGAAGAAAACTTTTGAAGTGCTGGTCTTGGCTCCGATGAGTCTGGCCGCTCCGTTTTTGATTGCTGGCATGATGGCCTGGTTGACGGAGCGGTTGCGTGAGTCTGGCACGTTCGGATTACTGCTCCACCGCTCATGGACGGAGCCGCCAGACTTCTTGGAGCAGCCTGTGAGCTGGCTGATTGCCTATACGCTGGTCTGGGTCGGGTTGCCGATTCTCGTAGGTATCTGGTTGGTGTTAGCGGGCTATCTCGAAAATGTTCGCCGTCGCGCCATACTGGTGCTGGTCAGGCTCGCGTTCTGCCTCGCTGTCGTTCCCGTGGGGCTCCTCCCATTGTCGATGACGCAGGGAAAACCCATTCCAATCACAGCGACTCACGTCCTGACCGCAGCCGAAATGGAGTGGAAGCCGCACTGGAAGGAGCAATCGGGGCGCGTCAATAATGCTTGGCTGGAGGCAACTTTTCGCTTGCCCGCGCTGACCAATCAGGCGGGTGCCCTGTTGTTGTCCGAATACGTTCACGGCTGGGCCACTATTGAAGGCCGACTTCCCGGTTCATCACGTTGGAAGGAGTTCTACCTGGGCAATTGCGTCTCCTCCGAGCTGGACGGTTACGTGAATCTGTTGTTGTCGCACACGAACAGTCCGCTTGGCAGGGAGCTGGCTGGCGCACGCATCGTCTTGAATCCGTCGGCCGCGGCAGGTGCGCACTTTGGCCCTTTGACTTGGTGGGACGAGCGGCCGTTGACTCGTTGGGGCGAAGTAAGGCTAGCTCTCCGGCTGGAGCTGACGGAGCGGGAACTGGTTGTCGTTCGGAGACTGCCCTACGCCGATTACGTGGTGGAACAACGCAGAAAACCGGATCACCTAACGCCCGATGACGATGCGGCCCGGATCGCCCGGAGCGTGTTCACCACGACGCCCTTTCTCGAAATTCCTTTCGCCGACCAAAGCGGCGCGCGGAGCACTGCGCCGCAGAAGGCGGTGCTTTGGCATCCGAAGCGCCGCGAGGTGCTGCTGCCGACGACAGCGGTGAGCGCCAGGCGGCACCATTACGGCGTGTTAGCGTTCTCCGATTTGTGGCGGGTGAAAATGTTCAGTCAACGCAGCGACTTCCCGCCCTTCGAAAAGCTCCTACCTGCGCCGACCATCACGGAGCGTGCGTGGCTGGCTGAGGCGGAGTTGCTCCTCCTCGCCTTCAAGCCCATCACGAACCGGCACCACCTCGTCCAGATGACGGATGTAAAACTGCCGCCGGTGCCGCTGGCCCCACAGCCAGAACCGCGCAAGCCATGAAGCCCTCGGCCGCCAACTCATTGCCGGGCCGGCGATTTGCCAGCGCCGTCCACAAGCCAGAGCAGTCCGAGGCCGCGCCGAGCTGCTCACGCGCCCGACGGCGGTTGCAAACCGCCGGCACGGACTTGGAGCGAGGACGCTTACGTCCGCAGCGCGCTGACCCGGACGTGGGCGTCCGGGCTCCGGTGGTCGGGCGAACCTGTCCGCAGCGCGCCGCTGAAGCCTCCGAACGCCGAACGGGCGCGCTGGGACAGACGCGCCCTACCTGCACGCCAGACGCCAGACGCCAGACCCCATCCCCTTCCCCACCATGAACGCGACCCTTCTTCTCTTCCGTGACGACGTGCGGCGGCTGCGCTGGTGGCTGCTGGCGTGGGGCCTCTTCTGGTGCGTGATGCTCGCGCAGAGCGGCCAGCACGAGGCGGGACCGGCGGACCTGAGCTCCGCGATCGCCAGCTTCTCCAGCCACTGGTTCCAGCCGGTGGTGGTGATGAACGTCCTGCACTCGGCGTTGCTCGCCTTGCTCGTGGCGCTGCTCATCCTCCCGCACGGGCCGGAGGACCCGCGCTTGTTCTGGCGCACGCGGCCCATCGCTGCGCGCGATGTGCTGCGGGCCAAGGCGCTGTTCATCGGGTTGTTCCTCGTCGTGTTTCCGGCCGGGGCGGAGCTGGTGTTCTGGCTGGGCTGGCTGCCGGTGCGGGACGCGCGGCGGTATCAGCTCGCCGTCGCCGGACTGCTCGGGCTGGGACTGGTGTGGACCTACGCCTTCGACCAATTCCTCTACGCTCACTGGGAGACGACGGGCGAGGAATCCCTCCTGCCCGGGTTGGCGGCGGAAGGTGGCTTGCGGCAACTCTGGGAGTTCTTTGCGAAAGGCCCGAACCGCTCGGTGTTCGCGCCCGAGTGGCTGTCCTGGATTCCCGCCGTGGTGCTGGGCGTGGGCGGCTGGGTGGTGGTGGGCTGCCGCTACCTCACGCGCGGCTGGCGCGCGACGCGCATCGTCGGGCTGCTGGCGTTGCTGATGGCGCTGGTGGCGGGGCACGTCGGAGTGGCCATCGAGCGGTGGACGCAGCACGAGGATGTGAGTGCGCCCTTCTAAGAACGCAACGAGGCCGCCTGGCAGCACCTGCCGTTGAACGCACAAGCCGCCGCGCTGGCGGTGGAGTTGAGGCGCGTTGCCAATCTCGGAATTTCCACCAACTGGACGGCGGGAGATGGGCTGGATTTCGGCGAGGGTAGAGTGGCCCACGCCGTCGTGAGGCCGGAGTGGACCATCGCCCAGCCGCCGCCCGGGACGTTGGCGGTGGTCCGGCTGATGGAATTCGCTCCTGCCGCGCTACCGAAGCCTAAGGTGGATGTGGACGCGGACTGGCAAGTGTGGGCGAGGAGTTACGAAGTGGTCTTCAGCGTGCTGACCGCAACGAATGAACTCACAGCGGTGCTACCGGAACTGGCTGGACACCGCTTGCACTCCGATGCACCAGCCGATGCCGTCCTGTTCGATCTCAACCCGAAAGTTGCCGCTGCGCTGGAGCGCACCCCGCAGGCCGTCCTCGCCACGTTCCAAGTCGCCCTCATTGCGGCCCGCACGGTGGTCACGGTGCCGCTCCGGCAAGGGAGCACGGGGCGAGTGGGGGAAATGCGCCTCAGCGTCCACGAGTGGGAGGACCACCAGCGTGGAGAGAACGCCCGCCACTTACTGACGCGGCAGCCGTATCGTGGTGGTCTGGGGCCCTTGCAGCACTATGTCGAGCCGGACCTCTTCCTCTTCCGCAACCCCGTGACGAAGGAAACATTCTCGATGGGATGGAACGAGGTGGCCAGCCTGCGTGACTCCGCCAACCACACGACCGCGACGCTGCTATCACCGTCGCGCCAACACCCGTTCTGCGTCTGGGACTGTGCGCTGTCGGGACTCGCGCCCGCAGATAGCCGGCGCTTCACGGAGGCCTGGCTGGACCAAGCGGAAGTGCTCGGCGTGCGGCTCACGCTGGTCGGGTGGAGCCAGCGCACGGTGCGGCTGGAGAATTTCCAACTGGAGCCGGCGGGGCGTTAAGGCCGCACGCGAAGGTCGCGAAGGCCGCAAAGGGTGGAGGCAGAAAATCCTTTGCGCCCTTCGCGGCCTTGGCGTGAGGCGAACTCACTTCACGTCGCCAGCGGGGCACCGACATTGAGGCCGTGCTTCAGGCAGAAGGCGCCGTTGCCAACGTATTTCTCCGCCCAGTATTTCAAGCCGGCGCGTTCCTCCGGCTTGAGCGCGCGCACGACTTTTGCCGGGGAGCCGAGCACGAGTGAGCCGGGCGGCACTTTGGTGCCACCGGTCACGAGCGCGTTTGCGCCGACGATGCTTTGCGCGCCGATCTCCGCGCCGTCGAGGATGGTCGCGCCCATGCCGATAAGGCATTCGTCGCCGATGGTGCAAGCGTGGACGATGGCGCTGTGGCCCACCGTGACCCACTCGCCGATGAGGCAGGGGAAGTCGTCGGCGAGGTGCACGACGGCGTTGTCCTGGATGTTGGAGTTCGCGCCGACGACGATGCGGTTGATGTCGCCGCGCAAGACCGCGCCATACCAAACGCTGGCGTTCTCGCCGAGCGTCACGTCGCCAAGGACGACGGCGGTCTTGGCGAGGTAAACGCCGTTGCCCAGCACGGGCTGGTTGCGGAGGTAGGTGTCGAAGCGTGCTTCCAAAGTCATCAGCGGATGAAAGGGGGGAATGCGCTATTACGCAAGGCGCGGTGGTGAAGGGTGAGGAGTGCAGGGTGAAGCGGTAGGGGCTTCGCCGGGAGGATTTCTGCTTTCGGTTTCCCCGGGGCTACTGTCTATTGGCCCCGTAAACAGCAGCAGGCCTATGGAACCAAGTTCAGAACATGGTCGCGCCGCTTCGGGCCGCCGCAAGCTGCCGAGGTCGCTCAAGGAGCTCACGCCCACGAAGGCGTTCAACCCGCGCACCTTCTTTCGCGAGATGGTCTGGAAGGCACTCATCACGCGGCGTCTGGGCGAGCATCAGCCACCGAAGTTTCCGAAACTCGATCGCGGCCAGCTCGCGCTGACGTGGATCGGCCACGCGTCGTTCCTCGTCCAGTTCAACGACCTCAACTGTCTCATTGACCCAAACTTCGCCAACTGGCTGTTCTTCCTGAAGCGGCTGCGGCACTCCGGCCTGAAAATCTCCGACCTCCCGCCCATTGACCTCGTGCTGCTGACGCACGCGCACTTCGACCACTTCCACAAGCCGTCCATCCGCAAGCTGCCGCATCCGAAGATCGGCGTGATGCCGTGGGGCATGGCCCCGCTGGCGAAGGGGCTGGGCTTCAGCCGCATCATCGAGTTGAAGTGGTGGGAGAGCTTCAGCCACGGCGACTGGAAGGTGACGCTCACGCCGTGCAAGCACTGGGGCGCGCGCATGATCACGGACAAGCATCGCGGCTACGGCGGCTTCGTGCTCGAGCATCAGGGGCGCAGGCTCTATCACGCGGGCGACAGCGCCTACTTCGAGGGCTTCAAGGAGATCGGCGAGCGGCTGGCACCTGAAGTCGCGCTGCTGCCCATCGGCGCTTACTACCCCGAGAGCTTCCGCAAGGTCCACATGGGGCCGGACGAGGCGGTGAAAGCCTTCCGCGAGGTGAAGGCGAAGTGGTTCGTCCCGATGCACTACGGCACCTTCAAACTGTCCTTCGAGGAGATGGACGAACCGCCGCGCTGGCTGCGGGATCTCGCCCGGCAGGACAAGTTCACCGAGCATCTTCGCATCATGGCCGAGGGCGTGCCGGAGGTGTTTTGAGGGAGGGGACAGAGATCAGGAGTCAGGAGTCAGGAGTCACGTGCCTCCCAGCGCTGCCGACTTGCTGAACGCTGCTTCCTGCCTCCTGTCCCCCTGTCTCCTGTTGCCAATTACTCCTCTTGCGCCGCGCGCCGCGCATCCGCACCATCCGCCGCTCGAATGCTGACCATTTCTGAAATCTCGAAGTCCTTCGGTGGCCGCACGCTCTTCAGTGACGTGTCCCTGCAAGTGAACCGCGGCGACCGCATCGGCCTGGTCGGGCCGAACGGCGCGGGCAAGTCCACGCTCTTCTCGCTCATCCTCCAGAGCGACACGCCGGATGATGGACAGGTCAACTTCGACCGCGGGATCACAGTGGGTTACCTGCCGCAGGAGAGCGCGCCCGCTGGCGACGAGACGGTCGTCGAGCTGGCCACGGCCATCACGCCGGACTTCATCGAGTTGAGCCGCAAACTCAAGGCGTGGGACACGACGCACCCCGACGACCTCGACCCGCACGACGACATTCACGCGCGCTACAACGACCTGGGCGGCTACCAGGTCGAGTCGCGAGCGAAGAACATTCTCAAGGGCCTGAGCTTCCGCGACTCGGACTTCGACCGCCCCGCGCGCGAAATGTCCGGCGGCTGGGTCATGCGTGCGCACCTCGCGCGGTTGCTCACGCAGGAGCCGGACCTGCTGATGCTCGACGAGCCCACGAACCACCTCGACCTCGAGGCGCTGCTCTGGTTTCAGGATTATCTCCAAGGCTACCCCGGTGCGGTGTTAATGATTTCGCACGACCGCGAGTTTCTGAACCAGCTCTGCGGCAGCATTCTGGACATCCGCCACGGCAAGCTCACGCGCTATCGCGGCAACTACGAGGACTACCTCGCCCTGCGCGCTGCGAAGGACGCCCAGCAGCTCTCCGCCTACAAGAACCAGCAGAAGGAAATCGCTCACCTTCAGGAGTTCGCCGACCGCTTCCGCGCCAAGGCCAGCAAGGCCGCGCAGGCGCAGTCCAAGCTCAAGCAAATCGAGCGCATGGAGAAGATCGAGGCCCCCGTGGCCGACGACGCCACCGTCGGCTTCAGCTTCCCGCAGCCGCAGCGCAGCGGCCTGAAAGTCGTCTCCCTCAAGCAAGTGGACTTCAGCTACGGCCCGGCCCCGGTCTATCGGAACTTGGATTTCCAAGCCGAACGTGACGAACGCACCGTGCTCGTCGGCCCGAACGGTGCTGGCAAATCCACCTTGCTCAAGCTGCTGGCCGGCGTCCTCACGCCCCAGGCCGGCGAGCGCGTGCTCGGCCACAACGCCCAGTCCGGTTATTTCTCCCAATACCGCACCGAGACCCTCGATATGTCCCGCACTGTGCTGGACGAGGCCTCCGACACGCCCCAACGCGTCACCGAGCAATACATCCGCACCGTGCTCGGCAGCTTCCTCTTTCGCGGCGACGACGTGTTCAAGAAGGTCAACGTCCTGAGCGGCGGCGAGAAGAGTCGGCTCGCGCTGGTGAAACTGCTGCTCAACCCGCCGAACCTCCTGCTGATGGACGAGCCCACCACGCACCTCGACATGGCGAGCATTGACGCGCTGGTCAAGGCGCTGAAGGAATACACCGGCACGCTCATCTTCATCAGCCACGACGTCTATTTCATCCGCGCACTGGCGAACAAGGTTCTCCACGTCAACGCCGGCGTCCTCACGCCCTACGCCGGCGACTACCAGTATTACCTCGACCGCACCAAGGCCTCCTCCGCGCGCGTGGCCCTCACCGCCGGCCTCAGCGACGCCCGGCCCGCGCAACCCCGCGAGCAACCCCGGAACGCTCCCGCTCCCGGCCCGGAACGCAAAGACCAGAAGCGCAACGATGCCGCGCAACGCCAGGCCCGCTCCGGCGAGCGCAAGGACGTGCAGCAGCAAGTCCACCGATTGGAGAAGGACATCGCCGACTGCGAAGCCCGCCAGGCCCAGTTGACGCTCGACATGGAGAAGCCCGAGACCTATGCGAAGGCCGGGGCGGCGATGCACCTGAACCGCGAACTGATGGGCGTGCAGCATCAGTTGGAGACGCTGACCGCCGACTGGGAAACCGCCGCGAAGAAACTGGCGGCGTTGGACGCGGCGGGCTGACGCGGCCGTGCGTGACTCCGGCGAGCCACCGCTGCGAGCGTCTCCTACCATCCCCAGTGGCTATCGGTGAACCGAGGCGGCGGTGACGCCTCCATTACGTCCCGGCGGTGAATGCCTGTGCGCGTCAACCGAGTCCATGAGTGGAGCCAACCACGAACCGTGAACGCCTGTTTCCCCATCGCCTTGCTGTCGCTCCTCGCGGTCACCGCAAGCGCGGACCCGGCGCGCTTCCGCGAGCAGGTCAAGCCGCTCCTCGACAGCAAATGCGTCTCCTGCCACGGGCCGGACCAGCAGAAGGGCGGTCTCCGCCTCGACTCCCGCGCCGCCGCGCTCAAGGGCGGCGAGCACGGCCCCGCGTTCGCCCCCGGCGACGTCGCGAAGTCGCGCCTCCTCCAAGCCGTCCGCCACGCGACGAAGGACCTCGCCATGCCGCCGAAGGAGAAGCTGCCCGCCAAGGACATCGCCGCGCTCGAAGCCTGGGTGAAGGACGGTGCGCCCTGGCCCGAGCCCGTGGCCGTGCTCTTCGAGGACGAGGAGGAATTCCTTGCCCAGCTCAACGGCAACGGCCGCGCCCGACTCGTGACTGACGACGTGTTTCGCGGCAAGGCCGCGCTGGGCATGACGCCGCTCCAGCGCGAGGGGCCGAAGATTCCCGGCTGGAACTTCGAGGTCCGCGAGCAACCCGGCCCGGGGCAGATGCGCTTCATGCGGTTCGCGTGGAAGAAGCGCGGCGGCGGCAGCGTAATGTTCGAGCTAGCCCGCAGCGGCAAGTGGCCCGACGCGAAAGACCCCAAGGGCCGCTACGTCGCCGGGCCGAACACCACCGGCTGGGCCGCCATCTCCGTGGCCGACCTCGCCCCGACCACGTGGACGGTGGTGACGGTGGACCTGTGGCAGGACCTCGGCGATTGCACGCTCACCGGCCTCGCCCCGACCTGCGACAAGGGCGAGGAAGCCTTCTTCGACAGCGTCCTCCTCGGTCCCGACGTGGCGAGCCTCGATGCCTACACGCCCGGCAACGGCCAGCTCGCGCTGAAAATCGCCGCTCCCGCCAAACCCCTCGGCGATGCCTGGACCGACCCGGAAAATCCCATTCGCAAAATCTGGCGCGGCGAACGGCTGGACCTGTGGTCGCTCAAGCAGCCCGTGCGGCCAACCGTTCCCTCAATCGGCCATCGGCCATCGGCCATCGCCAATCCCATCGACCGCTTCCTCCTAGCCAAACTCGCCGAGAAGGGCCTGACCTTCTCCCCCGAGGCCGACCCGCGCACGCTCATCCGCCGACTCTACTTCGACCTCCTCGGCCTCCCGCCACCGCCCGAAGAAATCGAGGTGTTCGTGCGCGCGGCTTCCCCAATCGGCAATCGGCAATCGGCAATCGAAAATCTCGCGGACAAACTCCTCGCCTCCCCGCGCTACGGCGAACGCTGGGCGCGCCACTGGCTCGACGTGGTGCGCTACGCCGACTCGAACGGCCACGAGCGCGACGAGTTCCGCCCGGAGATGTGGCGCTACCGTGATTACGTCGTGCGCGCGCTCAACGAGGACAAGCCCTACGACCGCTTCATCCGCGAGCAGCTCGCCGGGGATGAACTCATAGCCGCCGCGCCGCGCACGCACGCCGAGGCGGATGCGCTTATCGCCACGGGCTTCCTGCGGCTGGGCACCTACGACAGCACCGCGAGCATTTTCCAAGAAGAGCGCAAGGCACGGAACGACCTGATGGCGGACCTCGTCAACACCACCGGCAGCGCGTTCCTCGGCCTGACCTTCTCCTGCTGCAATTGCCACGACCACAAATACGACCCGCTCTCGCAAGCGGACCACTTCCGCTTCCGCGCCTTCTTCGCCGCCGTGAAGTCGCGGGACGACCTCGCCATTAACCTCGCGCCCGAGCAGGACGCCATCAAGGCGCACAACGCTGGCGTGGACAAACAAGTGGCTGAGGCGCAGAAGGCCGTGGACGAAACTCTCTTGCTGGGACGCAAGAAGCTGCGCGACGAGCGCATCGCCAAGTTGCCCGCCGACATTCAGGAGTTGCTCAAGACCGCTGAGGCCAAGCGCGACGAGGCCACGAAGAAGCAGCTCGCGCCGCACTTGGAGAAGCTGAAGGTCAACGACAAAGACGCCCTCGCCGCGCTCGACGACGCCGGCAAGAAACTGCACGCCGAAGCCACTGCGAAGGTGGATGTGCTCAAGAAACAGAAGCGCGCCTTCACCGTCGCGATGGCCGTGAGCGACGGCAACGCCGAGCCGACGAAGCTCTTCTACCAAGGTGATTTCACCGAGCCGCGCGACGAGGTGGCGCCCGGCTTCCTCTCCGTGCTGGACCCGAACCCAGCCAAAATGAAAGCCCCGCGCCCCGACACCACCGGCCGCCGCCTCGCGCTGGCCGAGTGGATTGCCTCGCCGCAAAATCCCTTCACCGCGCGCGTGCTGGTGAACCGGCTCTGGCAGCATCACTTCGGCACCGGCCTCTTCGCGAACCCGAACGACCTCGGCTACGCCGGCCCCAAGCCCACGCACCCCGAGTTGCTCGACTGGCTCGCCACGGAGTTCGTCGCGCGCGGCTGGTCGGTGAAGGCGATGCACCGGCTGATGGTGACGAGCGCGGCCTACCGGCAGGTTTCGGGTTCCGAGTTCGGAGTTTCGAGTTCGGCTACCGGACGCCCAACCCCGAACTCAAAACCCAAAACTCAAAACTTGGATTCCGACAACCACCTCCTCTGGCGCCAAAACCCGCGCCGCCTCGACGCCGAAACGATGCGCGACACGTTGCTCGCCGTGTCCGGCAAGTTGCGTTCCCACGCTGGCGGCAAACCACTCTGGCCGCCTTTGCCCGAGGAGATTTTGCGCGCCCAGCCCGGCGTGCTCGAAGGGCTGGAAGGCAAGGACAGCGGGCGTCGCCAAGGCTGGTATGCGGACAAGGAGGAGGACTGCGACGTGCGCTCGCTCTACCTCGTCCAGAAGCGCTGCGTGCCCCTGCCCTTCCTGCAAGTCTTCGACCTGCCCGACACCTCGTTCTCCTGCGCCCGACGCGACGTGACCACCGTCGCCCCGCAGGCGCTGAACTTGTTGAACAGCGAGTTCTCCCTGCACGCGGCGAAGGCTCTCGCCGCCCGCGTCACCACCGAAGCGGGCGACGATGCCACCAAGCAAATCGAGCGCGCCGTGTGGCTCACCCTCGGTCGCGCGCCAGGCCCCGCCGAGCGCCAGCAAGCCGCCGCGTTCCTCACCAAGCACGGTCAGGCCGCGCTGCCCGAGTTCTGCCGCGCGCTGCT
>JAYTIO010000649.1:0-1674 GCA_043731805.1 Pedosphaera sp.
CAGAAATGGCACACAGTGGGACTATGGGGAACTCGGTCGAAGCTGTGCCAACCCCGACCAAAATTGTTTCACTTACAAAGAACTCGCAGCGTTCTTAACTGTCATCGTTGCTGCTTACGTGGCGTAGAGAACCAGTTCCCTGACCCCATGTCAACGACTGTTTGAAAATATTTTTTGGCCGGTTCTCTGGGGCAAGCCGCCGGGTCTGCGCTAATCCCCGAACAGGTTCTTCTTCTGCTCGCGCGCCGACGATTCGCGCGTGCCGTCCGATTTCGGGGGCGTGAACTTCCGCTTCGCAAACTCGAAATACTCGCAGAAGTTGCCGACGTGCTTCTCCATCTCCGGGTCCGCCCGGCGGTCCCGGCACTGATGCGCGGCGCTGCGGTCGTAGCTCACGCAGTTCAGGCACACGCGCAGGTCCGCGCGGCACTGCGGGCAGGTTTCGCCCCGGCCCGGATTCACCGAGAACGTCCACTCGCAGCCGCACTTCCAGCAGTGTCGCGTCATGCGGGCAGGGTAGGTTCAAAGTTCGCAGTTCAAAGTTCAAAGTTGCCGGCCACGCCGACTTTGAACCTTGAACTTTGAACCTTGAACTCGAAACTCCCCCCCATGTCCGCTTACGCGCAGTTGCTCGACGCCGCCATCCGGGACTTGGAAGGCCGCAAGGCCGGCGGCGAACGCTTCGTAGTCGTCGCGCCCGAGACTTTGAGCGCCCTGGCCGCGCCCTCGCCCCGCAGCCGCCGACGTGAGGAGGCGGAAATACCCGCCCCCGCCCGCGCAACTCCCATCGCCCGTGCCAGCGGCTTGCAGCCGCCGTCCGCCGCCACGGTGCGACCTTCCCCACCGCCCGCCCCCGCGCCGGTTCGGGTGGCCGCTCCCTCCGTTCCCAGTGCCGACAAAGCCGCCGCCTTCGCCGCGCTGCGCTCCCGCTCCCTCGCCTGCGTGAAGTGCCCGCATCTGGTTGCCTCACGGACGCAGGTCGTCTTCGGCGTGGGCGACATCAACGCGCAGCTCCTGTTGGTGGGCGAGGCACCCGGCGTGGATGAAGACCGCCTGGGCGAACCCTTCGTCGGCGCGGCGGGCCAGCTCCTCACGCGCATCATCCAGGCCACGGGCCTTTCCCGCGACACGGTCTATATCGCCAATGTCCTCAAGTGCCGCCCCAACACGCCGCCGGGCCAGTTCGGCAACCGCAAGCCCAGCCCCGATGAGATGGGCACCTGCCTGCCGTATCTGCTCGAACAGATTCAACTCATCCAACCGCGTGTCATCATCGCGCTCGGGGGCACGGCGGTGGAAGGACTCTTCGGCATCAGCGAGGCGCACATTACCCGGCGGCGCGGCCAGTGGATGGACCTGCGCGGCACCCCGGTCATGCCCACGTTCCATCCCAGTTTCGTCCTCCGCGCCGAGGCCAATGCGGACAAAGGCCGTGCCACCAAGCGCCAGGTCTGGGAGGATATGCTCCAAGTGATGGAACGCCTCGCAATGCCCATCAGCGAGAAGCAGCGCGGGTTTTTCAAATAGCCGCGAAAGGGCACAGAAAGCACAGAGATGAAAAAGGAAAACGTCCAACGCTCAACGCTCAACTGCCAACGTTCAAAGGCGCGTCCGAACGCTGCGGAGCACGCGTTGAACGTTCAACATTGGAAGTTGGAAGTTGAATGTTTCCCC
>JAYTIO010000650.1:0-8719 GCA_043731805.1 Pedosphaera sp.
GCGAGCTGACGGTCGTGGTGCCCGGCCCGCAAACCCCGCGCCGCTTGAACCTCTTCATCCAATACTTCGCCCGCGTGCTGGGCGAACCCGGCCACCACCTCGGCTACCCGCTGGAAAGCCGCCACCTCATCTACGCCGAACACCTCCTGCCCGGCCGCGACCCGCTCGACCTGATGGCCACAACCTTCATGGACGGCGACGCGAGCGAAGCCTTCTTCGGCGACCGCTGGCTGATGAGCCGTGACCTCTTGGCTGACGCGGTGACGCGCGAACTGCGCCACCTGAAGTTCTAGCCGCAAGTCATGAACGTGCAGCTCATTCAATCGCACGACTTCGCGCTGTTCGCCCCCGTCATCCAGGAGGTGGACTTCGGCGAGCCGTTCGCGAGTTCGCTGACCCATTGGTGTGCCCGCAGCGAGCGCCCCCGCGACCTCCGCCGGTGGGAAGTTTACCTCGCCCTGGACGGGGCCACCCCGGTCGGCGTCTGCGGCTGGTATCAGACCCGCGCGATGCGGCCGCACCTCGCCTGGCTGGCGTGGCTTGGGATTCGACCAGCCCAGCGCCGCAGCGGCGCCGGAGCCGCCATGCTCGCCACCCTCGTGAAACTCGCCCAAGCCACGCCCGGGCTGACGGAGCTTTGGGTTTACACCGACGCCAATGAACCGGGCGTCCATCGCTTCTACGAACGCGCCGGGTTCCGTTGCGTGGGCCTCGGCGGCAGCTTCACGCCCCATCCCGGGATGGGGGCCACGGACAAAGTGTTTTGTTTGCCGCTCACCGAATCCGCACCTTGCCAACCGGCGCTGAATCTCCCACGCTGCGCCCACGCATGAAGACAATCTCGGCGCTCCTCGGGTTGGCAGTGACGTTTGTAACCGAGTCCGCGCGCGCGGACTACTGGCACGTCCCGCCGCGTGGCAACACCGTCCAGCTCGAATACGAGGCCGGAGCCGCCTACACCTCCGGCTCCCGACTCTCCGTGGGAGCCACGCGCTTGGGCCGTATCGAGTCCACGCACACCCACCTGGTCGCGGGCGTTGCGGTGCGCGGGACGGACGACTTCACCTACCGCATCGCCGCCGAGTATCGCCGCAACGACTTCAATGTCCGCCCCGGCGTCCCGCTGCCCAACGTCCTCGGCAACGCGGGCCTGCAACTCACCGGCAACTGGGCCCTGCGCAACAACCTCTCCCTCTGGGCCAACGCCCGGCCCGGCATCTACAGCGACTTCCGTGACGTCGGGTTTGGCGACGTGAACGTCCCGTTCAACCTCGCGCTGGCGTGGCAGGCGGACGAAGACCTGATGTGGCTCTTTGGCGTCTATCTGGACCTGCGCTCGGATATTCCCGTGCTGGCCGGTCCCGGCGTGCGCTGGCGCTTCGCGGATTATTGGACCCTCAATCTGATCGTGCCCCGCCCGCGCCTCGAATTTCAGGCAAGCGACGCCCTCCTGCTTTACGCGGGTGCTGATTGGCGCCAAGTCGCCTACCGCGTAGCGAAAGACTTCGGCACCAAAAACGGCAAGCCCGCACTGAACGACTCAATGCTGGACTACCGCGAACTCCGCTTGGGCGTCGGCCTTAACTACAGCTTCAGCCGCCTCGTCAACCTCGGCCTCGAAGGCGGCTACTCCCTGGAGCGCCGCTTCCACTACCGCAGCGCGAAGACCCAGCTCACCGACAACGGCGCGGGCTACCTCGCCGCCACGCTCAACGGGAAGTTCTAGCTGGAACGGCGGCTTCCAAGCCGGCGTGAACGGGGTCAGAGCAGCACCTGCAAGCTGCGCCAACTTGCTATTGAGGCGTGTCACTGTCCAAAAGCGACAATTGACCTTCGCCTTCTTTCAACGCAGCAATCCAGTGTTCCTCTGAAACAATCGCGGGTCTCCCATGCTGGCGTCGTATCAATACGGCGCGTTCAATTTTATTCCCGTAGGAACCTTTGCTCCAAGTCTTGTTTCCTGCCGTTCCCACAACCAAATAGTCAATCGCATGACTCACCTGCTTTTGGTCGCTCGAAATACCGCCACGTAGCTCAACCGCACTTTGACATTCCTTTCGCGAGCCAAAAGCGAACTGGCCGGTAAACAGAAAGGTTTTGCCGGTGAAGACCAGCTTTGGCTGCGGGTGATCAAACGGTGATTCTTCGCGGACAATTTTGGCGGCTAGCACTTCTTTGTAGCTCTCAATCGCTTGGCTTCCGCTCCATCCGTCCGGAACTATCACTGCGGCAAGGTCCGCAGGCGAACAGGGTTTGAGCTCGTCCGAGTCCGAATCAAAATCCTGTGTTAGGAACAAATACTTTTTCCACTGATCGCGATTGCATTCGTCCGACATCAACTCCTCAATCTTCATACCCGCTGCGCCAATCGAGAGATTTGGGCCAAAAGGAATCGCGAAAAAACGGAGAAGCTTCTTTTGGCGGTTTGTCGCCTTGCCTGGTGTGGCCGCAGGCCCTTTAGTTCCTGAGTCGTCTCTCAGAACGTAGTCTCGTGCTTCGGTTGGCTGCTGCTGCGGAGAATTGCCAAGCATGTCGCGGAACTGTGCTTCCGTGATAACCTCAACGCCCAACTCCTTCGCCCTCGCCAGTTTTGAACCCACATCTTCACCCGCGAGCAGAAAATCAGTGTTCTTAGTCACCGAGCCAGTGACGCTACCGCCAGCGTTTCGTATGAGGTCGGAAGCCGCCGTGCGTGAAAGTGTCGGCAGTGTCCCAGTTATTACAAAAGTCTTGCCGCCAAATCGCCCGGCTTGACTTCCGGCTTCGTGCGGTGAAGCCGCAGGTTTTCCGAGTGGCCTGATTTGGAGTTCTTGCATGCGGCTCAAGTTTCTTCGACCGTAATCACTGGTGGCCCAATCCACGATAGCTTTCGCTGACACCGGACCGATCAATGTTCTTGCCTGCCAGTCTTGTGCTCCGGGTCGGGCGAAACCGGCATCAACCAGTCGCCTTCCAATTGGGTTGCCAAGTCGTTTGGCTTCTTCTTGGCGTTTCTTCCGGGCAGTTTTTTCCGCTTCTGAAAGCTTTTGTTCGTCCTCGCCCACCTTATTTGCTTGGAAGATTGACCCGATTTCACCGAGTTCTGCCGTGTCCTTCAAAAGACTGGACGTCGTCAAACTTGGCAGGTCAGGGAAGAAGGCGGCCAAATCAAAGGCAGTTTGCTCGCCGATCTCGGGAATCGCCAGCGCGTGCAACCAGCGCGACAACGGGAAGGCACGTGCGCGCTGCACGGCCTGAATGAGCTTCTCCGCGTTTTTCTCGCCGAAGACGCGCGGTTCCTCGTCCGTGCCGAGATTCAGCGCGCCGAGTTCAGCCAGCTTGAGGTTGAAAACATCCAGCGGCTCCGCCACCAAGCCCCGCTCGATGAGCTTCTCCGCCACGATGCCGCCCAACCCTTCGAGATCGAGCGCCTTGCGCTGCGCGAAGTATTCCAGCCGCCGCGTCTTCTGCGCCGGGCAGCCCGCGACGTTCTGACAGCGCCACGCCACTTCCTCCTTTTCGCCGGCGGAAACCTGCTCCTTTGCAATCGCCCCGCCGCACGCCGGGCACTTCCCGCCGACGTGCTGGAACAAATCGAATTCCTTCGCGCCTTCGGGCCGCTTCAACTTCATCACCTCGAAGACCTCAGGAATCACCATGCCCGCCTTGCGGATGACTACCGTATCGCCGATGCGGATGTCCTTGCGGCGAATCTCATCCTCGTTGTGCAGCGTGGCGCGCGCGATGGTCGAGCCTTGCACGAATACTGGCTCCAGCTCCGCCACCGGCGTGAGCACGCCCGTGCGGCCCACCTGCACCGTGATGGCGTGCAACACCGTCTCCGCCGGCGTGATCCACGGAATGGGCTTGTGAACAATGGCGTAGCCCGGCGCGCGCGTCTTCGCCGGGATGCGCTCGCAGTCGGCGAAGTCGTTCACCTTCAGCACCACGCCATCAATCTCGTAAGGCAGCCGCGTCCGCAGGTCGCGATCCTCATCGTAATCGCAGACCACATGCTCGCGGTAGCAGCGCAGCACTTCCTCGATCCCGCCGCACACCCACCACACGGACTGCGTGGGCAGGCCGAACTCGCGGAGCTTCGCCAGCATCTCCGCGTGCGTGCGGAACTCGATGCCTTCGCAGACGCCGACGGCGTAAAACACGGCGCGCACCGGGCGTTGCGCAACGATGCGCGGGTCGTGCTGCTTCAGCGTGCCGGAGGTGGCGTTGCGCGCATTGGGCAACGCGGCCTCGCCCGCCGCCAGGAGCTTCGCATTGAGCGCCTCGAACTCCTGCGTCGCCATGTAAGCCTCGCCGCGCACTTCGAGCTGCGCCGGCGGCTGCGGTGTGTCGAGCTGGAGCGGAATCGAGCGCACGGTGCGGAGGTTCGTCGTGATGTCGTCGCCCTGCCGCCCGTCGCCCCGCGTCGCGCCCAGCACGAGCTTCCCAGCGCGGTAGTGGAGGCTGAGGGAGACGCCGTCCACCTTCGGCTCGAGGATGTAACTCACGCGCTCCTTGCCGAGCTGCTTGCGGATGGTGGCGTCGAACGCGCGGAACTCCTCCAGCGTGCGCTCGTCTTGCGCGCGGTTGCGCCGCTCGCGATCCGGCTCCTCGTCCTTCGTCGGCATGTCTGACGCCTGTATTTTCTCCAGCGAGAGCATCGGCTGCTCGTGGGTGTGGCGTTTGAAACTCTCTGTTAGCCCGCCACCCACCCGCTGGCTCGGCGAGTCCGGCGTGACCAGCTCGGGAAATTCTTTCTCCAGCGCGAGCAGCTCGGCGCAGAGCAAATCGTATTCGCGGTCGGAAATCGTGGGCCGCGCCGCGACGTAGTAAGCGTGGTCGTGGCGACGGAGTTCCTCGGCGAGCTGGGCGTGGCGGGCGGCGTGATTCATGTGGTGCCGGTGCCAGCTTGGCCGAGAACCGGGCTGGCCGACAAGCGCCAGCCTGAAGCGGCAGTCTGTGACCGCCGTTCGGAAGCTACAACGCTCGATGGCGGTCACATACCGCCGCTACAGGGGTGAGGCGAATCTCCTCTTCGTCCCCACCGTCCACTACGCCCGACCACATGACCACCGCTCCTCACACCCGCCGCCACTTCCTCCTCACCGCCGCCGCCCTGACCACGCCAGCCTTCCTCCGCGCCGCCGCCGCCCCGAAGCTCAAAGCCGCTGTCATCGGAGCGACCGGGCGCGGCGACTACGGCCACGGCATGGACATCGTCTTCAACGACCGCCCGAACGTCGAACTAATCGCCGTCGCCGATGCGAACCCCGCCGGCCTGGAGAAGATGCCCGCCAAACTCAAGGCCCCGCGCCCCTACGCCGACTACCATGAGTTGCTCGCGAAGGAACGCCCGCAGCTCGTCAGCATCGCTCCGCGCCAGTCCGACCAACACCACGCCATGGCCCTCGCCGCCATTGCCGTCGGCGCGCACATCTACATGGAGAAGCCCTTCATGCCCACGCTCGCGGAGGCCGATGAAGTCCTCGGCGCAGCGGAGAAACGCGGTGTTAAAATCGCCGTGGCCCACCAGATGCGCATGGCCCCGAGCGTGGTCCATCTCAAGCAACGCATCACCGCCGGCCTCCTCGGCGAGCTGCTCGAAATCCGCGCCTGGGGCAAGCAGGACGCCCGCGCCGGGGGCGAGGACATGATCGTGCTCGGCACGCATCTCTTCGACCTCCTGCGCCTCTTCGCGGGTGACGCGCGGTGGTGTTCCGCCCGCGTGACCCAGGCCGGGCGCGACATCACGACCGCCGACGCGCGCGTGATGAAGGACAACGTCGGCCCCATCGCCGGCGACGAGGTGAGCGCGCAGTTCGGCTTCGCGAACGGCGTCACGGGCTCCTTCACCAGCCGCGGCAAACTGCGCGAACAAGCCGGGCCGTGGGGGCTGGAACTCATCGGCAGCAAAGGTGCGGCGAAGTTGAGCGCCAACCTCCCGCCGCAAGTCTTCGTGCTCCAGTCCGCCGGCTGGAAAGCGGACGGCAAGGCCGACGAGTGGCGCAAGCTCCCGGACGACCCCACGTTGAACGCGCCCGCCAGCACGCAAGGTTTCCCCGCCGCCAACGCCCGGCTCATGGACGACCTGCTGGATGCCATCGCCAAGAACCGCGCCCCCGAGTGCAGCGGCCGCAACGCCATGAAAGCCATCGAGATGGTCATGGCCGTCTATCACGCCGCGCTCACCGCCAAGCGGGTGACGCTCCCGCTCACGAACCGCCAGCATCCGCTTGCCGCCTGAATGGAGAGCCGGTGCTTTAGCCACAGATGGACACGGATGAAACACAGATAAAGACGTGGAGAATGGCAAGCCCGACTCGCAGCCGAGTTCCTATCTGTGTCTTGTCTGTGTCCATCTGTGGCTAAAATCCCGCCTTTCCGGTTGCACCCCGCGCTTCGCTTTCCCAAACTCTCCGCCATGAACACTGCCCGCTCGCGCCTGCTTGCCACCACGTTACTCGTCCTCACCCTTGCCAGCGCCCGCGCGGGCCAGGCCGACAAAACGCTCGACATCTATTGGGTGGATTCCGAGGGCGGCGGCTCCACGCTCATCGTCACGCCGGAGGGCGAGTCCGTGCTCATTGACACCGGCAACCCCGGCGGGCGAGACGCGAAGCGCATCCATCAACTCGCCACCCAGGTCGCCGGCTTGAAGCGCATTGACCACGTCGTCATCACGCACTTTCACATTGACCACTTCGGCGGCACGGCGGAACTCGCGGACCTGATGCCCATCGGCACGCTTTACGACAAGGGCCTCACCGCGACCAACCCTGACGGCAACGCCCAGGACACGCGCTGGCCGCTCCTGAGCAAGCCCTACCGCGACGCGAAGGTGGAGAAGCGCGTCACCGTGAAGGCCGGCGACCTCATCCCGCTCAAGCAGCCCGTCGTGTCCGGAAATGCCAAGCTCGAGCTGCGCGTCCTGTGTGCGAATCAGAAAGTTGTCTCCCCACGCCCCGACCAGCGCCGCGCCAACCCGCTCGCTGAGAAGGCCGAATCCCAGCCCGAGGACAAGTCCGACAACGCCAACTCCGTCGTGCTGCTTCTGCAATACGGCAGCTTCCGTTTCTTCGATGGCGGCGACGCCACGCTCCGCACCGAGCAGTCACTCGTGGTGCCCAACAACATTGTCGGCCGGGTGGATGTGTATCAGGTCAACCACCACGGCCTCGACGTGAGCAGCAACCCGCTGCTCCTCCAGTCCATTGAGCCGACCGTCGCCGTGATGAACAACGGCCCGCGCAAAGGCACGATGCCGAAAGTCGTCACCACGTTGCACGCGACCAAAAGCATCGTCGCTGTCTATCAGCTCCATGAGAATGTCCGCCCTGAGCCGGACACGAACACGGGGAAGGATTTCATCGCCAACCCTGGCGACAAGGGTGAGGAGTGCGCTGCTCACTTCATCAAGCTCAACGTCAACACCTCGGGCGAAAGCTACAGCGTGTCCGTGCCGAGCACGGGGCACACGCGGAGCTTCCAGACGCGGAAGAAGTAGCGTCCCGGGCCAGCGCCATTGCGATGGCGTGAACTGCCGTCAGGCACTTGGATCGAACCCCGAACCTGCGGAAGAGAAAGCTTCGGACGGTCCCGGCCAAGGCTGAGATCGGTCCAGATCGGAGCTCAGAAGGTGCGGTCCTGCCAAAAGGAGAACCGTTGTGGGAGCTTGCGGAGGGCGCAGGCAGGCACTTGCCGTCGGCGGCTCAGTTGAAGTTTAACACCACGAACCAAGCGGTGTTGTTCTTGTCGTCGCCCGCGAGGACCAAGGCGTCGGGCTTGGCGAGGGAGTGGCGGCGCGTGACGAGGGTCTTGCCTTTGCCGATGAGTTTCACCTCGGCGATGTTTTCCGGAAGGATTTTGATTTCCACGGAGCACTCCTCGCTCAACTTCACAATCTGGGCCTTGCCCGGCAACGCTCCGGTGTTCTGACGGCTCACTTCAAAGTAGTTCTGCCACTTGAATATCTTGCCGAGCTTCTCGCGGAGTTTGCTGTCCACCTCCTTGAGGCTCTTGCCCGTGGGCTTAATCTCGTCGGTGCCCCAGATCAGGACGGCTTGCACCCGTGTCTCAACGGGGACGGATGCGACCCCAGCCTGAAGCAAGCCCCAACCCAACCCCAGCAGCAGGAAGAGGAACTGGCAGCGCGACGGTTTACTTGTCGGCTTCAGGCTCATGCTTAACTTCCTGACTGACGGGGCTAAAATTGCCATTCTCGTCGGCCACATAGACCACCGACATCTGCTCGGACTCGGAACGGAAGCTGACGACGTTCACGTCCTCCGGCACACTTTCGGTGTCCGCGCCGTCGGAGGTGCGTCCACCGCTGACGGCGAACAGGACCGCGACCATCGCGGCCAAGCCGGAGGCCGGGTAAAGAAACTTGAACCACCAAGTGCGCTCGGCAGGAGCCACAGCGGTCTGTCTTTCCTCCACGGCGATGGCGCACTGGATCTTACTCCAGTAAAACTCGCGGGTCTCAGGCAGCTTCACCTCGGCCTCGTTGCCAGCGACTGCGGCCTTCATCCACCTGAGTTCCTGCACTAGCGCGGCACTCTGGGCGTCCTGTGCAAGGAGGGTTTCGACTTCCCGCGTTTCACGAGCGTCGAGTTCGGCATCCAACAGGGCCTGCAATTTCAATTCCGTGTTCATAACTTGCCTCAATTTCAATTCAACTGATTCAACTCTGCTGTTCTTTCTTCAAACTTTGCAGCAACGACGCCAAGCGCCGCCGCGC
>JAYTIO010000651.1:0-29133 GCA_043731805.1 Pedosphaera sp.
AGCCAGCCGCACCCGAGAGCCCGCAACGCCGGTGTCCAAGGCTGGATTTCGTCAGGCGCGTCCCTCGCTGTTTTGAGTGGAATGCACGGAGCGGCGGACGGGTTCGGGGGCATCCCTCCGGGATAAGCCCCTATGTCCGCTGGCCTTCTTCCCGCCGACAATAGCGAAGAACCTACTTCTTCGGCTCTTCCTTCTTCACTGGCGGCTTGGCCCCGCCCTTCGGGTCGAGGTTGGCCATGAGGTCGTCCTGGGTGACGGTGGACTCGACGCCGGCGGCGGGCACCTCGGCCTTGGCGATCCAGAGGATCGAGTTCAGGACGAGCTTGCGCTGGTCGGCGTTGCCCCAGTTGAGGTGATTGTGGCCACCGGTGAAGCCGAAGCCCCGGCCGCTGTCCGGGCGCGTGGCCAGCCACATGACGTGCTGCGGTTCCTTGCGCTCGACGACCGCCTTGAAGACATCGGGGTTGCCGCCGTGCGTCGAGGATTTCGCGTCAGCGGGCTTGTCCTTGCTCCAGCCGGTGGTGCGCTCGGGCGGCAGCGCGGAGAGGATGGGCGTCACGTCCTTCATGCCGTCGCGAAACCTCATGTGGTAATACCACTCGTCGTTCGTCTTGAAGGGCTTCACGCCGCTGGTGACGGCGTGCTTGGGCAGCGTGGTGAAGTCGCCGTCCCAGTGCGGGTTCACGCTCCAGAAGGTCTCGAAGCAGCCGCCCATCCAGTCGCGGAACTCGGCGTTGCCCTTCGTCGTGGTCGGCTCGACGGCGTAGTGAATCGCGCCGAGGCCGACGCCCTTCTGCATGAGCGCGCCAAGCTTCTGGAGCCGGTCGCCGGAGAGGAAGGGATGGCCGCCGCCGCCGTCGCTGTAAACCACGATGGCGGCCGCGCCCTCGAAGACCTTCTCGTCGCTGACCCAGCCGTTGGTGTGAACCTCGGTGACGATGCCCTTTACGCCGGCGAGGGACTTGGCGAGAAGCAGGCAACCGGCGCGATGCTCGTGGGAGAGCGGCCCGTGGCTGGGGCGGCCCGCGATGAAGATGATCTTGGTGTCGGCGGCCTGCACGGCACACGCGGCGAAGAGTGACAGCGAGAGGATGATTTTTTTCATTTCGGTTGCGGCTTCAGACTGAACGGGCAGGGCAGGGCTTCAAGGTGAAAACTGCGGCGGCTCAAACCGAATCTGCCGGCGGGTGAGACTGCGGGCTTGCCTCCCGGCGCGCTTCGCGTAAAGCCGCAGCGATGCATGACGGCAACGCGCGGTCTTCCCCGAGTCCAGTCTTCCTCGCCGGCCCCACCGCCGTCGGGAAAAGCCCCGTCGCGCTCGCCCTAGCTGAGTTGCTCGGCGGCGAAATTATCTCGGTGGACTCGATGCAGGTATATCGCGGGCTGGACCTGGGCACGGCGAAACCCGCCGTCGCCGAGCGCGCCCGCGTGCCGCATCACTTGGTGGACGTGGTGGAACTGACGGCGGCGTTCGACGCCGCGCAGTTTGTGCGACGAGCTGAGGTGGCGGTGAAGGACATTCAGAGCCGGGGCCGCGTGCCGATTTTCTGCGGCGGCACCGGGCTGTATTTCAAGGCGTGGCTCGCCGGCCTGGGCGAAGCGCCGCCCTCCGACGCGCGTGTGCGGGCGGAATTGGAGGCGACCCCGCTGGCGGACTTGCTCCGCGAGTTGGAGCAGCGCGACCCGGTGACTTACGCGCGGATTGACCGGCAAAACCCCCGGCGCGTCGTCCGCGCGGTGGAAGTCATCCGGCTGACCGGCCAACCCTTCGCCCCGCAGCGTGCGAGCTGGAACTCAGAACCCAGAACCCAGAACCCAGAACCCATCTTCTGCCTCACGCGCGAACCCGCCGACCTCCGCGCCCGCATCGAGGCGCGGGTGGACGCCATGTTCGCTGCTGGCTTGGTGGTGGAAACGCGCGGCCTGCTCGCGCGCGGCCTGGCGGACCACCGGCACGCCCTGCAAGCGCTCGGCTACCGGCAGGTGGTGGAGCACTTGCGCGGCGAGCGCGGGCTGGCCGAGACGGTGGCGCTGGTGAAGACGAAGACCTGGCAGTTCGCGCGGCGGCAAGGGACTTGGTTCCGGGGCCAACTGCCGGTCGAATGGGTGCCGCTGGCGGCGGACGCGGACGCGGCGGCGGTGGCGCGCCAACTCTTGGCCCGCCTTGGAGTGGGCGGCCAGTGGTGCCCGCAGTGAAAGTTTTTCAGGCGGCGGCGTGCGCTTTGAGGAGGTAAGCGCGGAACTGCTCGTAGTCCGCGCCCATGCGGTCGTAGTCCTCGGGCAGGGCGAGGGCGGCGGTCATCGCGGCGGGCACGTCCGGTGCCCAGCCCACGACTTTCTCCACTTCCTCGGGGAACTTCGCCGGGTTCGCCGTCTCGACGATGACGGCGGGCGTGGAGCCGATGGGCTCCGTGGCGCACCAGTCGAGGAACCCCTGCCACGCGACGACGCCGTGCGGTTCGAGGAGGATTTGATAGCTGTTCCAAAACTCCCGCAGCGAGGTGCGCGTGCGTTCGTCGGTGATGGAGGTGGAGAAGATGTCGCGGCGCATCGCGACGAGGTCGGGCGGCTGATGGATTTTGCCGGTCTCGTCCATCTGGCCGCCATAGACCGCGACGAGGCGGGCAAGATTGCTCGGGTGGCCCACGTTCATCGCGTTGGAAACGGAGTTGCGCGAGGGGGAAATCTTCTCGTAAACACCGCTGTGGAGGTAGCGGGGGAAGGAGTCGTTGTCGTTGACGGAGGCGATGATTTTCCGCACGGGCAGGCCCATCTCGCGGGCGACGATCGCACCCATCATGTCACCGAAGTTTCCGCTCGGGATGCTGAAGACCATCGGCTCGCCCGGCCGCGCGAGGCGTGAGGCGGCGTAGAAATAGTAAACGCTCTGCGGCAGGAGCCGGCCGATGTTGATGGAGTTGGCCGAGGAAAGGTGGATGTGCTCCAGCGCGGGGTCGGTGAAGGCGCCCTTCACCATCGCCTGGCAGTCGTCGAACTTGCCGTCCACGGCCACGGTGCGGACGTTTTCTTTGAGCGTGGTCATGAGCTTGCGCTGGCTCTCGCTGACCTCGGCGACGGGGAAGAGGACGATGACGCGGACGCCGGGAATCTCATGGAAGGCGTGTGCCACGGCGGCCCCAGTGTCGCCGCTGGTGGCGGTGAGGATGGTGACTTCGCGGTGGTTCTCCTGGAGGAAACGGCCGAACATCTGCGCCATCATCTGCGCGGCGAAGTCCTTGAAAGAAGCCGTGGGGCCTTGGTCCAGGCGCATGAGATACACGCCGCGCTGGATGACCTCGAGCGGGACGCCGAAGTCGTAGGCGGAGTTGCACATCGCGGCGAGGGCATCGTCCGGGATGATGCCTTCGGTGAACTTCCGGAGCACCCGGAAGGCGACCTCGCGATAGGGCAGTTCGGCGAACTCAGCGATTTCCGCCGGATCGAGGCGCGGGAAGCGCTCGGGAAGATACAACCCCCGGTCAGGGGCCTGGCCGGCGAGGAAGGCCTCGCGGAGGTTGACGGCAGGGGACCGGCCGTTGGTGGAGCGGAAAAGGAGTTGGCTCATCTACTCAAAGCTTTCGACACGAATCATCACGGGCGCAGACTTCACCACGGCGAGCTTCGCCGCGGCGGCAAGGGCTTTGCGCATCGCGGCGTTGGGCGCGTCGTGGATCATCAGGATGACCGGCACCGTCACGCCGTCGTGACCCTCGGGCTGGATGATGGAGGAGATGCCAATCTTGGCCTTGGCGAGGATGCCGGCGATTTTGGCGAACACGCCTGGACGGTCTTCCACCGTGAGCCGCACGTAGTAGCGGGACACCACGTCGTCCATCGGTAGCACCGCGCCGGCGCGCTCGTGCGGGACGAATGGCGGGATGCGGTTCTTCGTGCCGCACTTGAGGTCGAGCGCGGCGTCGGCGAGGTCGCTCAGCACCGCGCTGGCCGTGGCGTCCTGGCCGGCACCGCGGCCGTAGTAAAGCGTGTCGCCCACCACGTCGCCGCGCACGTAGACGGCGTTGAAGACGCCGTTGACGTTGGCGAGAACGTGCGAGTTCGGGACGAGAGCAGGATAGACGCTGACTTGAATGGCGAATGGCGAATGGCGAATGGCGAATTTCTTATCGGTCGCCTGCCGAGCATTCCCCATTCGCAATTCTCCATTCGCCATTGTCTTCACACAGCCGAGCAGGCGGATGGTGTAGCCCAGTTTCGCCGCGAACTCGATGTCCTGCTGGGTGATGCTGCGGATGCCCTCGGTGTAAATCTGCTTGGGGTTCACCCAGAAGCCGTGCGCGAGGCTGGCGAGGATGCCGGTCTTGTGCGCGGCGTCGTGGCCGTCGATGTCCAAGTCCGGCGGCGTCTCGGCGTAGCCCAGGCGCTGGGCGTCGGCGAGGACGGCGGCGAAGTCTGCGCCCTCGTCCTTCATGCGCGTGAGGATGTAGTTGCAGGTGCCGTTGACGATGCCGAAGAGGCGGGTGATGCGGTTCCCGATGAGGCCCTCGCGCAGCACCTTGATGATGGGGATGCCGCCGGCGACGCTGGCCTCGTAATAGAGGTTGGTGCCGTGCTGCTGGGCGGCGGCGAAGAGCTCTTCGCCGTGCGCGGAGAGCAGGGCTTTGTTCGCGGTGACGACGGGCTTGCCGAGTTTGAGTGCTGCGAGGACAACCTGCCGCGCGATCGTGGTGCCGCCCATCAGTTCGACGATGAGGTTCACCTCCGGATCGGCGACGACGCTATGCCAGTCGGTGGTGAGCAGGGCGGTGGGGAGGTTGACGGCGCGGGCGCGCTGCAAGTCCCGCACGGCCACGCGGCGGAGGGTGAGGGACACGCCGATGCGCGACGCCATCAAAGCGCCGTTGCGCTGGATGGCCTGGAAGACCCCGCCACCAACGGTGCCGCCGCCGATCATGCCTAGATTTACCTGCCGCATAGAGGCGCGGAGACTACGCGAAGGCAGGGGGCAGACAATTTCTTTTTGCGGCGGGAGGGTCGCGAGGGGCAGCCGGACGCGCTGGGTGTCCCGCAGCCCGCCGGGACTACAGTGGGGGGTGACTTTCGCGCTCGCCAAAGCGCCCGCGCCACAGTCGAATCCGTGCATGGCGTTCGTGGATTTTCCAGCCCAACAGCAGGCCGTCGCGCTGCTCCAGCGCAGCCTGGAGCGCGGCCGGCTCGCGCACGCGTATCTGTTCACGGGCGATGATCTGGATGAACTGGAGGCGGTGGCGCGGACGCTGGCGAAGACCTTGAACTGCCAGTCGCCGCGCCGGGCGGGCCGTGCCAGCGTGGATTGCTGCGATGCCTGCCTCGCCTGCCGGAAGATGGACCACGCCAACCACGCCGACGTGCAGTGGCTCCGTCCGGAGATGAAGTCGCGGCAAATCTCCGTAGACCAGATTCGCGAGCTGGTTTACACGGTGAACCTCAAGCCGGCTGAGGCGGAATGGAAGGTGGGCGTCATCGTCGCGGCGGACCGCCTCACCACCCAGGCGGCCAACGCGTTCCTCAAGACGCTGGAGGAGCCGCCTTCGCGCAGCATCCTCATTCTCCTCACGGCCGAGCCGCAGCAGTTGCTGGAGACGATCCTCTCGCGCTGCCTGCGGCTGAACTTCGCCGGCGGGGCGGGCGGGCGGAAGTTTGCCCCTGAGCACGTCGCGTGGTTGCGGGAGTTCGGTGCTCAGTTGGCGGAGCCAAAGCAGAACCTGCTGGGCCGCTACCGGGTGCTGGGCCAACTGCTGGCGCACCTGGCCGCCGCGAAGGACCAGATCAAGGAAACCCTCACCGCCCGTTCGCCGCTCCAGCGCTACGCGGACGCCGAGCCCAAGCTGATCGAAAAGTGGGAGGAGGAGCTCGACGCGGCCATCGAGGCCGAATATCGCCGCCAGCGCGCGGAGTTGCTCCTCACCCTGCAATGGTGGCTGCGCGACGTGTGGCTGCGGAAGCTCGGCACCGACCCGGAACTGGTGGCCTTCCCGGAGCTGGCCGACGCGGTCGGGACGGTCAGCACGCGCCTCAGCCTCCCGGAGGCGCTGGAGAACCTGCGGGTGCTGGAGCAGACGCAACGGCTGCTGCGCACCAACGTCCAGGAGGCCCTCACCTTGGAAGTCGGCCTGCTCAAACTCCGGCTGTGAAGGCCAGCGGCGGTGGTGGTGGCCCCTGCCCGCCGGGGCTGAGGAGCGTCACCCCGGCCTGAAAACTAGGCCACCCGCGCGGGGTTTCGATCTCTGGACCGTGCGGTCGGCGGGAGGTTTCACAGCGGCCCCCGGCCTTGGCATGACGAGTGGTGAAGCGATGTAAACGCCGCGCTGACACCGGGTAGCTGCCCCCCCCTCGATCCCACGGGCCGCGACATTGCGCCTTGCCAGAACGGGAGCGCTTGGCTTACAAGAAAGGCGATGCCGCTGCCGTTTTTCAACAGCTTTGAGAAGAAGCGGGACCAGGTGATGGTCATTGACCTAGGAGCCAAGGTGACCAAGGGCGTCCTCATTTCCCGCAAAGCCGGTGGTTTCACCTTGAACGGGTTTGCGCTGGTGGACGCGCCGGTGTTTGACAAGGGAATCAACGTCGGCCCGCTCGCCGCCCACCTCAAGGCCGTCACGCAGGTGCTCAACACGCGCCTCAAGCCCGTCTGCCTAGCGGTGGGGGTGGACAGTTCCCTGCTGCGCCACGCGGACATGCCCTTGGTCACGGCGCACGACATGCGGCAGATGCTGAAATTCAGCAGCAAGAATTACCTCCAGCAGGATTTGTCGGACTGCGTGTTTGATGTGCATATCTTGCCCCCGAAGTCGGACGCCCCGTCCAAGCCGGACGCGCCCAAGGGCAACCCCAAGACGCGGGTGCTGGTGGGGGCCGCGAAGAAGCAGATCGTGGCGGACTTGCAGGAGGCGGCCGAGCAGGCAGGGCTGGAGGCGGACCAGATCATTCCCAGCTTTATCGGACCGGCCAACGCCTTTGAGATGGCCCAGCCGGAAGCCTTCAGCAAAGAGGTCGTCGCGCTCGTGGACTTTGGCTACAAGAACACGACCATCTGCATTCTTTACAACGGTGAGCTGACCTTGAGCCGCGTGGTGGCCTTCGGCTCCGGCAAGCTCACGCAGGGCATTTCCGAGGCGCTGGGCATGAGTCTGGAAGAGGCGGAGGGCGCGAAGATCACCATGCCCCCGGAGGTCGAGTCCGTTGTGCAAGGCTTACTCTCCCCCTTGGGCCGGGAGCTGCGGGCCTCGATAGACTTCCACGATCACCAGCGGGACCGCGCGGTGAGCCAGGTGTGCTTCTCCGGCGGCGCGGCGCGGAGTCCGCAGATCGTGCAGGCGTTGCAGGTGGAGTTGATGGTGCCCTGCCAGACGTGGAATCCGACGAGCTTCATGACGCTGGAACTGCCACCGCAACTGCTGGGCGAGATCGAGTCGCTCGCGCCGCAGCTCACCGTGGCGGTGGGCGCTGGGATGGCCGCTCTTTAACGTATGCCGATCCGTATCAATCTGCTGGCCGAAGCACAGTATCTCGCCGAGGTGCGGCGGCGGGATCCGGTCAAACGGGCGGCCTATCTGGGCGGTTTCCTCGGGGTGCTGGCCCTGGGTTGGTGGGGTTGGCTGCTCTTCGCGATGCATACGGACAACCAGTCGCTGGAGAGCCAGAAAGCTTCGTTCACCCGGGTGGAAAAGACCTCCCAGGCGGTCGCCGACCGCCAGAAGCGCACGGCGGAGATCGAGCGGAACATCCACGCCGTGCATCGGATGGTGACGAACCGGGTGTTGTGGTCAGGTTGCCTCAACGCGTTGCAGGAGATCACTCAGGAGCCGGTCCAGCTCACCCGTATCCGGGTGGAACAGAGTTACAACGTGCAAGCCGCCGTGCTGTCCCGCGAGCGCGGCAAGAGCAAGCCCGCCAGTTCCACCGAGACCATCAAGCTGGTGGTGACCGCACGTGATTACGGGGCGGCGGACGCGAACTACATCAAGCTCAAGGAGCGGGTCGAGGCGCACCCGTGGTTCAAGCAATACCTGGCCAAGGAGAACGCCATCGCCTTCAAGGGCTTCTCCAACCCCACGCCTGACAAGGACGACCCCAGCAAGGTCTTCGTCTCCTTCACCATGGAATGCGCGTTCACCGAACAGTTCCGCAACTGAGATGATCAACGAGATCAAACAACTTTCGACCGAAAAGAAGCAGCACTTGGTGGCGGTGGGCTTCGGGACGATGGTGGTGCTCGCGGTCATCTACTTCGTCCTGATCCGTCCGGCACAGGCCAGCCGGGCGAAGCTTCAGGCGAGCATTGCGGAGGCGGAGAAGAAATACACTGAAGCGGCCAAGCTGGTGAAAAACGCCGACCTGGAAGAGGAAAAACTCACCCGCCGTGAGGACCAACTGGCGATGGTGGAGGCCACGGTGGTCACGGGCGACCCGAACCTCTGGATTCGCCGGACCTATGACAAGTTTCGCACCCAGGCCCCCTACAAGATCGAGATCCCCAACTTCCCCCCGCCCGCGCTCGGGGAGATGACGATGATTCCTGAATTCCCCTACAAAGCCGCCACCTACCGCGTCAGCGGCACCGCCTATTATCACGACTTCGGTAAGTTCCTCGCGGAGTTTGAAAACTATTTCCCTTATATGCGCGTCCTAAACCTCGACCTCGGCCCCGAGGAGGGTGCGGCAGCGGGCGCAGGCGAGGAGCGCGAGAAGCTCCTCTTCAGCTTCGAGGTCGCTGCCCTCGTCAAACCGCCCAAGAAAAACTGACCCGAGATGCTCCGCTGCCAACCTCTCCGTGTGTGCGCCTCGTGGCTCGCCCTGCTGGCGGTCTTCTGCCTCGGGGGTGGCCTCACGGCGGCGGACAAGAAGCCGGACGAAAAGAAAGCCCCGGAGAAGAAGGCCGACGATCCAAAGAAGGCTGGCGCCCCCAAAGCCGCTGAGAAGGAAGCGCCGCCGGCCCTCACTAACACGCCGCCCATCGTGGTGGCCTTCCCCAAGGCGGCCTTCAACACCGCTTTGGAAGCGGGCCGCGACCCGTTCTTCCCCGCGAGCAAGCGGCGCGTGCCCAAGGCCCCCAAACCGCCGGAACCCGTCAAACCGCCGCCGGTCATCCCCGTGGTGACGAATCCCGCCGTCGTCCCCCCCCCCGTGGTAGTCGCCCCCGCGACTACGAACCCCCCGGCCACCACGAATCCCCCGCCCGCCGTGGTCGTGCCGCCGCCGGACCTCATTGGCAGTGCCAACCTCACTTTGCGCGGCCTCTCCGGCATTCAGGCCCGCCGCGTGGCCGTGGTCTACACCGGCGCGCGGAGCTACGATTTCCGCAAGGGCGACACGACGCTGATCCGTCTGCCCAGCGACAAGCAGCTCAAAGTGCGGTGCGTGGACATCCGTGAACGCTCCGCCATTTTCCAGGCCGAAGGTGAAACCGAAACCAAAGAACTCTTTTTGCGAGAAGGACTCTGATACCGTCCGGCGACCCGAGTTGCCGGCCAACCAAACACGCGCATGAAAACGACGCTTCTCCTCCTGCTGGCAGCAGGACTCCTCTCCCTGCCCGCCCCGCCGCTGGCCGCGCAGAACAATCCGCCCCCCGCCGCCCCCCGCCCGGTGCAGCCCATCGCCAGTCCGGAGAGCAAGGCCAAGGCCGCCGCCGAGGCCAAGGAGACCGCCCGCGTCGCGCTCGACAACGAAGTCATCCTCGAACTCAAGTATGACGACATGGACCTGCTGGACCTGATCAAGAGCCTCGCCTTGCAGGCCGAGCTCAACGTCCTGTTCGACCCCAAGCTGACCCAGGTCACCCGCGCGCCGGACGGCACCGTGTTGCCCGCCCCGAAGGTGCCCGCCTTCCGCATGACCAACGTCACCGCCCGGCAGGCCCTCGAAGCCATCCTCTCCAACAACAACCTGATCATGGTCCACGACCCCAAGACCAACACCTATCGGGTCGCCCCCAAGGACGCGGTCGCTCAGGAACCGCTCCTCACCAAGATCATTGACCTCAAATACACCAGCCCCACCAATCTCGCCGCCGTGCTCGCCCCTGGCACCGGCATCCTTTCCGCCCGTGCCCGTGTCATCCCGGACGCCCGCACCCAGCGCCTGATCATCTCCGCCACCGAGCGCGAGTGGGACTTCCTCGAGGTCGTCATCGAGAAACTCGACACGCCCACCATGCAGGTGCTCATCGAGGCGCGCATCCTCGAGTCCTCCCGCAGCCCGCAGTCCCTCAAGGGCGTGGACTGGAGCGGCACGTTGCAAAACCAGCAGGTTGGCTTCGGCAACGGCAACCTCTCCGGCTCCGTCGGCACCTCGCGGCCCGGCGCGACCTCCAGTTCCACCACCACCCTGCCCGGCGGGCGCACCATTACCAGCAACACCACCACGCCCTCCACCGTCACCGAGACGTTGGCCACGACGGTGGGTGGCATCATTCCGGGCTTCAACGTCAACAGCCGGGACGGCCTCAACCCGACCGTGGGTTTCCTCAATGCCGACGGCCTCCGCGCCACCCTCTCCTTCCTGAACTCCGACGCCGAGACCGAGGTCATCTCCACTCCGCGCTCCGTGATGATGGATGGTCAGACCGCGAAACTTTCCGTCACCCGCGCCTTCCCCATCTTCCAAGTCACGCCCGGTTCCGCCAACACCCCCGCCGCCGCCAGCGTCTCCTACACCAATCTGGGCACCATCCTCGAAGTCAGCCCGCGCATCGCCGCCAACAGCAACATCGCCCTCAAGGTCATCCCCGAGGTCTCGAACATTGACTCGAAGGACCGCCAAACCATCAACGGCCAGGTGAACGAGGCCAACGTCTATGCCATCCGCCGCATCGAAACCCAGGTCATGATCCCCAGCGGCCACACGCTGGTCATGGGCGGCCTCATCACCGACAACATCAACAAAGGCTACGTCAAAGTGCCCGGCCTCGGCGATCTGCCCGGCCTCGGCTGGGCCTTCCGCAAGGAGACCAAGACCCGCGCCAAGGCCAACCTCATTATCTTCGTCACGCCCACCATCATCGAGGCAAACCACTTCCAGGCCCCCAGCACCGACTTCCTCCAAGGCCAGGCCCAGCCCACCGCCGCCGACTTCCTCAAGCAACGGCTGCCCCTGATGGAGGAGAAGCCCGAATCCTTTATGGACTCCGGCAAGCCGAAGGACTGGAACAAGAAACCCGCTGCCCCACCGGTGCCGGTGACGCCGTAAGCCTGACCGCGACCCCGCCATGAGTGCCAACCAGACCGCAGGCGAAACGCCCGGTGCAAGCCGCGCCGCTCGCTGGGCCATCGCTCTCCTGCTCGCCGCGCTGGCGCCCGTCTCCGGGCTCGCGCAGACCACCGTCAGCACCCTGAGCGGCGGCGCCAGTTCCGCCAACCCCGGTTCCGCCTCCGGCTCCGCCGACGGCAACACCAGCACGGCCGCCCAGTTTAACACCCCCGGCGGGCTGGCCTTCGAGCCTTCGGGCCGCATCCTCTGGGTAGCCGACACGGCCAACAACACCATCCGCCGCCTCGATTTCTCCGCCGGCACCACCACCACCCTCGCCACCAACACCTCGGGCGGGAACATCCTCTTCCACGCGCCGGTGGATGTGGCCGTGGACGGGAACACCAACCTCTACATCCTGACGCGGGGTGACGGGCGCATCCACCAGCTCGACCTGCGCAACCTCAACTTCGGTGCGACTAACACTCCGATCACGCCCGTCGGCACGTTCACCAATGCCAACGCGCTCGCCTTCGACGGCGTCGGCAACCTTTACGTGGTCGAGGAAGCCGGCGCGCTCCGCCGCGTGGCCCTCTCCAACAACACCGTCAGCGCAAACCTCCTGCCCCCCGGCACCTTCGTTCAGCCGCGCGGCGTCGAGGTGCTCGACAACGGCAAGATCGCCGTCAGCGACGCCGCCCGCCACACCATCCACCTCGTGGACCCCAACACGCTGACTGTCACCTTCCTTGCCGGCACCTCGAACGCCCCCGGCATCGCGACGGGAGTCGGCACCAACGCGCAGTTCAACTCACCGCGCCACCTGGCCAAGGCCGGCAATAACGTGCTGGTCGTCGCCGATCAGGGGAACCATCAAGTGCGCCTCGTGAACACTGCCGGTCGCACCGACGTGCTCTACGGCGTCCAGTCCAACTTCTGGGACTTCACACCTCTGCCTGGTGTTTTACCCGGTTGGAGAGATAGCACATCAGAGTTCGCGGAATCCCGCCTGCCCACCGGCGTGGTGGTGGACGGCAGCGGCACCGCCTACGTGACCGAGCAGTTCTACCACGTCATCCGCCGGGTGACGGGTGCGGGCCTCACCGGTCCCAGCGGAGTGGGCGGCGGCAGTGGCGGCAATACGTTGAACCCGCCCGCGCTCGCCTTCAGCCCGAACAGCGGCTACTTCCCCCTCGGCACCGTGGTCACCGTCACCAGCTCCAGCACCAACGTCTTCTTCACCACCGACGGCACTGCGCCGACCACCAACAGCACGCGCGTCCCCATCACCGGCAGCGTGGGCACCATTCAGTGGCAGAACTCGATCAACGACCTCACTGGGCTGCGGGTGGCGGCGTTCCTCTTCAGCGGCACCAACAGCGCCAGCACGAACGTCACCGGCCTGGCGGCCACGGCCACCACCATCGGCGTGCCCGCCGGGCTGAACCCGGCCCTCTACGCCGGCGTTGGCGCCCGCGTGCTGGTGCCCATCGTCTTGAACCTCCGCACCAACGACACGCTCCGCACGCTGCAGTTCCGCGTCGAGGTCAGCACGAATGGCTCGGCCCCCATGATCGGTGCGAACTTCGGCGCGCAGTCCATCACCACCAACGACTTCGTCACACTCACCACGGGCGGCAGCACCGCCAGCTTCTCCTCGATCGCCTACTCCAACAGCTTTGGCTCGCGCGGCCTGCTCATCTCCTTCATCGGCACCAACGCCAACCTGCTGGTCAACCGCTTCGCCGTCGCCGCTCTGCTCTCCGTCCCGATCCCCGTCACCGCGACCCAAGGGCAGAGCTACAGCATCGACATCTTCCTGCCCACGGGCACCTCCGACGCCGGGACCACCCCGGTCACGCTCGTCTCCGCCGGCACGCGGACCATCCTCGTGACGAACCTGGCCTACCGAGTCGGCGACACCTCGCCGGGCGGCTGGTATAACGCCGGCGACTTTGGCAACGGCATTCTGGACAACGCCGACGTGAACAACGCCTTCAATGCCGCCGCCGGCCTGCGTCTGCCGTTTGCGTTCAGCGATGCCTTCGACGCGATGGACGCCTTCCCCGAGGACACCGCCGGCACGGTCGGTGGCGACGGTCAAATCCGCTTCCTCGACTGGCAAATCATTTTGCTCCGCTCCCTCCGGCTGAACACGAACACCGCCGCCTTCCCCGGCCTCAGCCCCAACAACTGGTTCCGGCAGTGGGGGACCGGCGGGCGCTCCAATACGGCGACGAACTTCTTCACGCCCACCGCCCGGCGTGCCACCTCGTTGCCGCCGCTGGGCGAAGTTTGGTTCCGCCAAGCCGCCATCGGTGCGCTGCCACTGGAGAATGTTCAGCCCGGCGCGACCGTGAACGTGCCCGTCTTCGCCCGCGTCGCCCCCGGCGCGCAGCTCGCTGGCCTGCTATTCACCGCGCTGGTGAACCCGGCGGAAGGCTCCCCCGCGCTGATGCAGCCGCCCCAGTTCATCGCGCTCAACGCACTGCTCAACCCCAGCATCGTCGCCGGGGCCAGCAACGCCGTGGCCGCCGCTTGGAACCTCGGCCAGCTCACCTTGCCCGCCTTCAGCAGCAACCTCTTGGGCTTCGTGCGTTTCACCGTCCCGGCCACGGCCACAGCTGGCTCCAGCTACGCCGTGAGCTTCGCGAAAGCGGACGGTTCACCGGACTACCAGACCCAATACAACTTCGAGACGCGCGGGGCCTCCGTCTGGGTGTTGCGCGCCGCGCCGGCGCCGCTGTCCATCACCTCCGATGAGTGGAAAGTCGCCTTCTTTGGCAGCGTGTCCAACCCGCTGGCGGCGGACTTGGCCGACCCGGACGGTGACGGCGTGCCCAACGCGCTGGAGTTCCTCGCCGGCACAAATCCCACCAACGCCTTCTCGCGCGTGCAGCTCGCCCCCGGCGGCTGGCGCAACGGCGGACGCGACCTCGCCCTCCAGCTCCTGAGCGCGCCCGGCAAGTATTACGTGCTAGAGAGCAACCCGGACCTGTTCAGCCCGAGTTGGACGCCGATGAGCACCAATCTGGGCGACGGCAGCCTGCAAGAATTCATCCAAGCCGTGACCCCGGGTGGACCGCGCTACTACCGGCTGCGGGTGCTGCCTTGAAGAAACCTGCGACGCGCATGAGAACTCTTCCCCCCCTACGTGCCCTGACCCTCGCCGCGCTCCTCGCCGGCTGGACCGCTACGGCGGCGGCGCAGAGCGTCGGCTCGGTTTTGACCACCGGACTCGTCGAGCCGCACAGCGTCGCGGTGGATGCCACCGGCACGCTCTACATCACGGACCAGGGCGGCTTCTCCTTCCTCGGCCAGCCCTCCGCCAACCGGATCATGAAGTTCGTCCCCGGCACCGGCGTGCTCACGGTCCTGGCCGGCGATGCCGGCGGCATCAGCGGCATCAGCGGTAATCTCACCCCCAACGCCGGCTTCCTCGCCCGCTTCTTCAACCCGGCGGGCCTCGTCGCCGCGCGCGGCGGCCTCGTCGTCGCGGACTCCGGCAACCACACCATCCGCTATGTCGGCTTCGACGGCGTGGTGTCGAACCTTGCCGGCATGGCTGGCGTGGCGACCAACGTCAATGGCGTCGGTGCCGCGGCGGGTTTCAACACCCCCATCGGCGTCACGGTGGACTCGGCGGGCAACCTGTATGTCGCCGACTCAAAGAACAACGTCATCCGCCGGATCGACCCGACCGACACGGTCACCACCTACGCGGCCGGCTTCAACCAGCCCAACGGCGTGGCCATCGGCGACAACGGCGAGCTGTGGGTCGCCGACACCTTGAATCACGTCATCAAGACCGTTGCCACCAACGGCCTCATCACCCTGCGCGCCGGCACGGTCGGGACCGCCGGGAGCGCGGACGGTTCGGTGGCGTCGAGCGCGTTGCTGGCCAGCCCGCGCGGCGTGGTCTGGATGGGTTCGGCGGGCCTGCTCATCGCCGACTCGGGCAACCACACCCTCCGCCGGCTCTACACCAACACCAGCATCCTGACGTATATCATGGAGACCTCCGCCGGAGCGGCGGGCCAGCCCGGCTTGGTCAATGGCGTCCCTAGCGCCGCGCGCTTGAACTCCCCCATCGGCCTCGTCCCCGATGTCCAGAACGGGGCTTTCCTCGTTTCGGACGCCGGCAACAAAGCCATCCGGCGTATCCAGCAGACCGCGCCCCAGCCCGCCGTGGCCGATCCCGTCATCGGCGTGCTTACGGTCCTCACCAACGCCAGTTCGGTCACCCCGGTCTTCACCCCGGTCACCGACGGCGTGTTTATCAACGACGCCACCATCGCCGTCACCGCCGAGGCGAACGTCACCACGCTGTTGAGCTCCGCCCCGTCGCCGGCGGACCCGTTCAACGACACCGTGCCGGCCCCGTCCGGCTCGATCACGCCCTACACCCTGAACACGCTCCCGATCCCCGCCACCCTGGTGGGCGCGCTGCCGGACCTGACGGTGAAGGCGCAGAGCGTGAAGTCCGGCCGGCTCTCCAGCGCCGTGGTCAAGGCCCGCTTCCAGTTCCAGACGGCCAGCCCGACTGTGACTGGCAACAACGCGGCACTCTTCAGCGTGAGGGTGGCCACCACCAACGCGCAAATGTTCTACACCACCAACGGCGTGGACCCGACCGCGACGCCCTCGGTGACGAACTTCGGTCCCTTCACCTTCCCTGGGACGAACTTCGCGTTCCAACTGGGGGCGAGCAACATGACGTTTAAGATCAAGGCCTTCAAGGCGAGCTACGCCGACAGCGCCGTCATCACCCGCGAGTTCTCCCCCACCAACTTCGTCGCCAACACCCTCTCCTTCGGCTTCGAGAGCGGCGAGGCATCCAGCCAGTTCATCGCCTCCGCCGGCCAGACCAACTACTCCCCCGTCACGCTCTCGGTGCTGGCGGCGCAGAAGATGTATTCGCTCCAGTTCGCCGCGTCGGTCACCAATCTCACCGGCCCGGGGCTGTCCAATACATTCGCGGGCAGCACCGTGCTCGGCTTCCAGACGCTCCTCCTGAAGCCCGACCCGACGAATCCCACGGTGAACATTCGTATCCCGCCCTCGCTATTCACCGGGGGGGGCTTCACCAACCTGCTGGTCACCAACAACAACCTGCTCTCCATCGGCTGGCTCGAGCGCCTGGGTGCCACTAACCTCTACGACACCACGGCGCAGGATCTGATCACCTTTTCCCAGGCGCACGACACCCTCTTCTTGAGTGCGGGTGGCCGGGTCATCGTCGGGGCATTCGGCTTCGTCGTGCCCACCAACGCGACCAGCGGGCAGACCTACAGCATCTCGCTGCTCCGTCCCTCCGCCACCTCGGATGGCATCCGCGAGGATGTTTACATTGCGTTCCCGACCAACGGGGCGCTCGCGTCGCTCAAGACGCTGACCGTCGGTTCCCCCGCTTATCTGGTCGGCGACGCCGCCCCCTTCCGCTGGTTCAACGCCCCGGACTTCGGCGACACGAACCTACTCGCCAACGACCTCGCCCAGCTTTTTCAGTCCGCCGTCTATGGCCTGAACCGTCCGCCGTTGGGCAGCGATATGCTGGACGCGATGGACTCCTGCTGCGGCGTGGGCACCAATGACGCGCCGACCTCGCTGCTGCGCTACGATGTCCAGTATGGCGGCTCCGCCTCCGTCGGGACCGACTTGGGCATCAACACCATCGCGTTTGGCGATGGCAACTTGGATGTCGCCGACATCTACGTGACATTCCGGCGCTCGCTGGACGCGTCCCTGACCAACTTCTTCCGCTTCCGCTCCAATGGCATCCATTACGCGCTCCCGGCGACCACCAACTCTTTCCGCGGCATCGTCGGCCAGTCGCTGACCCGTGGTGGCGGCGGCGCGGCGCGTGGCAAGCCCGCCGCGCAATCCCTCCTCGCGGTGGGCGAGGCCCCGTCGGTCACGTTCAGCGTGGGCGAAGTCATCGGCACGGCGGGCCAGACGGTGAACCTGCCCATCACCGCCCGGGTCTCCGGCTCGGTGCCGCTGCGGGTGTTGCTACTCAACCTAAATGTGGTCCCCCTCGCGGGCGCACCCCCGCTCGCCGCGCGGGTGCAGTTCGTGCCGGATGCCAGCCTCGGTGCGCCGGGCCTGAGCGATTCCCGTGGCCTGGGTAACTACGCTGCCGCCTGGCTGAACGATGGCGTGGCCGGCCTCAGCGGCGACGCCCTCGTCGGCACGCTGGTGTTCACGCTGCCGGCGACGGCGGGACCGGAGGCCGCCTATGCCGTGCGGATTGACCACGCCTCCGCCTCGCCCACCGGCATCGGCGTGGTGCTGGCGCGCCGTGAACCCGGCCTCATCACGCTACGGGACCGCAGCCTTTCCTCCTGGGCGGACGCCATCCCCGACGCCTGGCGCTTGAAGCACTTCGGCACGCTGGACAACCTGCTCTCTGCCGCGAACGCCGATGCTGACGGCGACGGTATCTCCAACTGGGCCGAGTTCCGCGCCGGCACCGACCCGAACGACGCCAACTCCGGCCTGCAACTCACGGCTCCGCGCCTCGGCTCCGGCGGGCCGCGCCTGCGTTGGCCCACGGCCGTGGGCAAGACCTACGTCTTGGAAGTCTCCCCCACCCTCACAGGTTCCAGTTGGACCGTGCTGGCCACCAACGTCGTGGGCGCGGGGCGGGACGTGGAATTCCAGACCACCCCGGTCACCGGCCCCCGCTTCTTCCGCGTCCGGCTCGTCGCGCCCTGAGCCGTGGCTGCGACGCCCTCGTCGCCAGCTCTACTGAAACTGCGGGTGCGTCCGCAGCCGTTCCCAAGTCAGCTCCGTCAGCGGCGCTTGCCGATACTGCGCTTCGTGCAGTGGCTCGGCGCTCGTGGAGCGGCGGGCACGCTCCAGCCACTTGCGGTCGAGCGGTTCGTCGAGGAGCGCCAAGGCGTTCGCGGCCAGGGTGGTTTCGTCCTTCTCCCCGGTCGCGTGGCCCACGCCCACATAAAACCCCGCCAGCAGCCACGTCACCCGCAGCAGTGTGGCGCGCGAGTAGGTGGGCATGGCACAGGGGCGGGCGGGGTCGAGCTGGCGGAAGAGGCTGGTGAAAAGCGGGAGCGTCCACATCGCCGGGTTCTTCGCGGGCGAATAGGCATCGAAGAGAATGGCGTGCGGAGCGGGGATGCCCGTCGGCCTGGCCTGCAACCAAGCGGGAAAGTCGGCGACGACCACCTCCCAGGCGACGCGTTGTTGCCCATCGTCCTGTTCGGCCTGGCCTTCGGCCAGCAGCGTCGCCACCAGTTCCTCATAGCCGCCGAAGTAGCCGAGTTCCTCCCCGTGCTGGAGCGCAAACCGCAGCGGCTCCAGCGTGTGGTCGAAGCTCACCAGCCGCACCCGGCCCGGCAGGTCGTGCGTGGCCCGCAGCACGGTCAGCGCGTTGGCCCCCGCGCCGAGGCCCACGTCCCAGATGACGAACTCGCCCGGGTGTGCCGCCCGCCGCTCGCGCAGCCGGAGCTGCCGCCCGTAAAGCGCCTCCGCCTCCGCCACCGGGCCGATGACGGGATGGAACGTCTCCGCCTCCGCGTGCGAGCGGACGCTGCGGACGCCGTTGGCGAGGGTGACGAGACTATAGGCGGGAGCCGACATGGGCCGGATGGTAGCAACGCGCGCGACGCGTGGGAACGGGGAAGGTTCCCTCCTGCTCGGTTCTGATCCTGGATTCTACACTTGGAGGTTGAGGTTTCCTGGGGGTGGCCGGCGGGTGATACGACGGCTTCACTTTGGCCCCCACGCGGATCCGCTCCCGCAGTTTGAAGGAGGGCTGGAAGTAGTTCACCGAGCGGCGCACTGCCGCCAGCAGCGAGCGCGTAAACACGAAGCTCTCCGCCTGGCAGTAAGCCGCGACCGGCTCGTCGATGAACGCCCCGTCGTTGTCCGAGTCGATGCCCAGCGTGGTCCCCGGCATCGGTAGGCGAATCCCCCTGAGTCCCGCCACCGCCAGCGCCGGCCCGCGGGCGAGCAACGGCACGACTTCCACCCAATCGGCCCGTGCCGTTTCCGGCGCGCAAACACGCGTGGTGGAGGAGGTAAATCATGCCCCCAAGCAGTGCTAGAGGTTATCCAAGCCGTTCAGTCTGGCTCGCGAGGCGGCCTTGGCTTCGCGGCCCAGTATCCCCCGCCGCAAGCTTGTGCCAGCAACGAAATGTGCCGGTGCAAACACCATGCGAGCCATCTCCGAGTCCGACTGAACATAGGCTGGGCGCGGACTGGTCGGTCCCCGGCTCCTGCTCACAACCGCTTGCACGCTGGAGCAATAGAGGACGAAGTAGGTTTGGTGGCCTTCCCCGGTGGCTTCTCCGCGCATCTTTGCGTCCTCTGCGTCTCTGCGTTGAAGAGAAGCCATAGGATTTCATCCGCATGGTTACGGCTAAAGCCCCTCACACCTCCGCCAGCGTCGTGTCCCGCCTTCCGCGCGCGATGGTGTGGCCGGTGGCGTCGCGGAGTTCGAGCACGTCCAGCTCGCCCACCATCGTCACGCCGGCCCAAGTCTGCGCTTTCACGGGCGGGCCGCCGATGCTGTAGGCCTGGTTCAACGTCACCGCACCTTCCACCAAGTGCGCCTCCACCGCAGCGGCCTCGCCAGGGTCGCGCAACCAAGTCTTAAGCTGGCCGCCGCCGAGTCCGCGCCAGTTGTAGTCGAAGCGCGGCAACGTCGGGGCCTCCTGCGGGAAGATGCGCGGGAGCGTGTCCGCGATGGGCTGGCCGGGGAAGTTGCCCAGAATCGTCGCGTGATACTGGAGCAGGCGCGCGATGATGGAGTTCGGCTCGCGCACCTCCGCCGCCTCGTCCCCGAAGAGCTGCTCCCGGTCGGCGCGCTTGAGGGAGAGGTCCAGTTCCGCGTCGCTCACTTCCTTCATCTTCGCGATGAGCGCGCCGTGCCGGGCCAGCAGCAGCGCGGCGGTCAAGGGGCCGACGAGCAGCGGCGCGGCGACGGGCAGCGCGGCGTTCACCCGCAGCCAGTGCGTTTGGAAACGCTCGGTGATGTCCTGATAATCGCCCACCCGAATGAGGCCGAGATTCGGCACCGTGCGCGCGAGCGCATGACGCGCCCCGAGCCGCGCGACCACGAGCGCCTTGTAACTCAGCAGGCGAAGCCAGACGCCGTCCACATCCGTGCCATCAATGCCGAAGAGGTCATCCCGTTCCGAGCGCAACGCGGGCAGCGTGGTTTCCTCCAGCCCAAGAATCAGGTCGGTCAGGGTCTGATACGACGCGCGCTGCGCCACGAGGTCCGCGCGGGCGTAGGTGCCCGCCGTGCCATCGGGGTTGAGGATGGGCAGCACGATGGGGCCACCGGCGAGGGCGTCGGCCAGGCTCCAGTGGGAGATTTGCAGGTCGAGCATGGGCAGGCGTTCATTTTCGTTGAAACGTGGCATGGGGGGAGGGAGTTGAGGGCTTTAGTTCAGGGTCGGGCCGCGCTCAAAAGGGCGGGCCGAGTTGGCTGTTTGTTACTGGCCGGGGGGCGCGTGTAAAGGGCAAAGTCCGGGCGGGCTGGGCCGTTTCAACGCCAAGACGCAAGGGCGCCAAGACGCGGCGGCTCAGGAATTGGGCGGGTAGGGCGCGGCTGTCCCCAGCGCGCCGCTGAAGCGTTCGGATACCCAACCGGCGCGCTGAGGACAGCGCGCCCTACCGCTCCGGCTCCCGCTCCCTTCCTCGGAGGAGGGGAGAGGGTCGGGGTGAGGGGTTGCGGGCGTCGGCGTGGGTGGCCCCACCCCTCATCCGGCCTGCGGCCACCTTCTCCCCTCCTCCGAGGAAGGGAGAAGGCGCGCGCCGTTGCCGTCAGGTTCCCTTGCGCCGCTGCGCCTTGGCGTCCTTGCGTTAAATGTCCAAACCCGAAATGCCTGTGCCGGCACTGCTGCCGCCTGCCTCGGCACTGTTACGGCCTCCCCGGCCACTGCTACCGGCTGGGAGGGCGCTGACTCGGCTTGGGCCGGCGGTGCTACGGCTTGGGAGGCCGGTGATGCCGCCTGGGGATGGACTGATACGGCTTGGGTGGGCAGTGATGCGCCTTGGGGAGGCGGTGATACCGTCTGGGAGGCCAGTGATATGGCCTGGGTGGGCACTGATATGGTTTTGGTGGGCACTGATATGCGCTCCAAGTGCCTTCCCAGACGGTTTTTACGTGGTTTGAGCCGAGTGGGGTCAAAACTCAGGCCGTCCGTGGTCAAAAAGAGACAATCGGACACCATCGGCAGGTCAACGTCATGCCCCAAAGGGGCTTCGACCTCCAGCCCAAGGTTGCCAAGTCGGACGCGGCTACCTTGGGGGCGCGGGGAAATGCGGCACTACCCGGAACGGGTTGCGTCCGCCCGACCCGACGGGCCGGAACCCCTTCAGGGTTCGCCCTGCTCCTGACGCGTGACCCAAGGTAGGCGTCGCGGTGCTCCGCCAACCTTGGGCTGTGGGACGCAATCCCGTTGGGATTGGGGAGACGCGGCGATACAGCAGTCCGTGTGTCCGCCAGAAGCCAAGCTATCTGAGCTTGGTGCGATACAGTGCCTCATCTTGTAGGAATTCACGTCGGCGGTCGTCATCAAAAACCAGCACTTCTTCCTCGTGCGAGCCTTTGATGTTGTGTGCCGTGACAAGTTGCAGGCCATCAATCTGCGGGTTGATGGCTTGCGATACGAGAAACCCAAGCTCGCGGTAATGGGCTTGGAGGCGAAACGCAAGATTGATGCAGTAGCCGACATAGTCCACCGGCGAGGAGAAATCCATTGTAGTCCATGGTGGACGATGCAGCGGATAAACCGTGCCGAGCGTCATCCCAACCCGCAGATGGGTCGGCAAGCCCGTGACCCTGAGTTTCGCTTGAAACTCAGGGACGCGTTCTTTGTAGGCCATCTGAAAGCAGCGCATCCCTTGAACGATGGCAGTGCAGGCTTCGGCTTCAAAATCCTCGTCGATGTCCCGCACCCAGAGAAGCAGCGCGCCATCCCCTGTGAATTTGATGAAGTCCGGTTCTGTGAACTGCTGCTTGGCCTGCTGGAAGAGTCGCCAAAACGGGCCATCTTTGGAATGGTTATCAAGAAGACCAAAAACTGAAGTGATGAAACGCGGAATTTGTAGAGCAGCATCCGGATGCTTACAGAAGGTGGAAAACCCAGCTAAGTCAAACACCGCCACGATTGCCCGCATTGGTTTTGCCGGGTCTTGTTTGAATTCCAATCGCATATCAATTTGCTTTCATCACACCAGTTTCATCCCAATCTGCTCCTCCAGTATCTCCTGAACCGTGAGGGGGACGATGATGGCGTGCTCTTCGACGAAGAAGCGCTGGATTTCGCGGAGCGCGTCGTCCGAGAAGGCGAAGGAGACGAAGAAGCCTTTGGCACATTTGGCCCGGCGCATGGCCGTTTCAAACTGGTCTATGTCCGGGCGGCCCGCCTTGTCCTTCTGCTTCACCTGGATGGGATACCAGCGTTCCTGCAAGCCGAGTTCATCCGACCCGAAGCCCTTCGGCTCCGACCCGACGGGGAAGATGCGGCCATCAATGCCCATGTCGCCCACCTGCACCTTGTTCTTCACGCCGCCGAGGGCGATGACGGCCCAGTTCTCGAACTCGAAGGGCGGGAGGGCGCGGAGCTTTTCCACCGTCCAAGGGAGGTCGCGCAGCACGAAGCCGCGCGCGGACTTCCATTGGACTTTGCTTTCCGGCAGGCCGCAGACGTCGCGCAGACGTTTGGCCATCACGCGGCAGGCGGTGGGGGAGATGTCTATGCCAATCCACTGGCGCTTGAGAAGTTGGGCGGCGACCAGTGTGGTTCCGCAGCCGCAAAACGCATCGAGCACGATGTCATTTTCGTTTGAGCTGGCCTTGACTATCCGCTCAAGCAGCGCGAGCGGCTTTTGCGTTGGATAGCCCAACCGCTCACGCGCTGATGCTCCCAGTGCTTCAATGTCGTCCCAAAGCGTCTGGACAGCGACCCCCTTACCGTCATCCAGATACAACTTGCGCTGAGGGACGGTCCCAGGGGTTGTCTGAACAACTAGCCCTTGGGTTATTAGTTGATGCATCGTCTCCTTGGAGTAACGCCAATACTTGGAAATCCCCATCACTTCGTAGAAGGGATTTCCCTTAGCAGCACCGCCGGGCCCAATCATGCTGATTAGGCGGTAGCGTCTTCCGTCTGGGTCCGTGTGTTTGTAAAACTGTGTGAGGTATTCCTCGGTGTAGTCCGTGAACTGAGGGTGGAATGCTGCGCCCGCCTCGTCACCGCCATTGTAGAACAGAATGCTGTCCGTGTTTGGACTCCACAATTTGCTCCCTTGCCCGAAGTTGCCCTTAACTGTGCTGGCACGCTTCCAAATGATTTCGTTCCGGAAGTTGTTCTCCCCGAAGATTTGGTCGAGCATGACCTTGACGTAGTGGGAGGCGTGCCAGTCGCAGTGGTAGTAAAAGGAGCCGGTGGACTTGAGGACGCGGGCGAGTTCCACGCAGCGGGGCCGCATGTAGTCAATGTAGGCGCGGGTGCTCTCGTGGCGGTCCTCGAAGGCGCGCTTCTCCCTGGTCTCGCCCCAGAAGACCTCGTAGTTGCGGTTGGAGTTGAACGGGGGGTCAATGTAGATGAGGTCCACGCACGCGTCGGGCAGCTTGCGCAACTGATCGAGGTTGTCGCCGCAGTAGATGACGCGGGTGTCGAGGAGGGTGGAGGGTTTCGCGGGCTTCGCCGGGGCGGCGGGCGGTTCTTCAGCGGGTTTCTTCCGTGCCATGCGAGGAAATTACCAATGGCTGCGGGAGAAGGGAAGCGAGATGGGGAACTCGTCAGCGGGTCACCGCCCCGCCAGCACGGACTCGATCTTGCGCCGCAAGTCCGCGTTCACGTCTTCGGGCGAGCGGTCGGCGTCCACGATGTCGAAGCCGTAGAGCGCCTGAAGCTGCGTGAACTGCCGGGCCATGAGGGCCTGGTATTTCAGGAAGCTGTCGAACATGTCGCGCGAGAGGCCCAGGTCCATGCCGCTTTCCCAGTAGTCGAGGGTCTTGCTCTTGGCAAAGGCCCGCTGCACGAGCTGCTCGGGGGAGATGTTCAGGTAGAAGACCGCGTCGGGCACGAGGGCGATGCCGTAGAGGTTCTTCAACCACGCCGCGTCCATGCCGCGCACGAGGTCGCGCGCCATGAGGGTGTAGATGTAACGGTCGGCCAGCACCATGAAGCCGGCCTTGAGCGCGGGGAGCATGATGTTCTCGACCTGGTCGGCGAAGTCGGTGGCGTAGAAGAGGCTGAGGGTGGTGCGGCTCAGGATGTTGCCGGCCTGCGCCTTGTTCAGCTCTTCGCTGACGAGGTCGGAGCGCTTGAGGCCGACTTGCACGGTGGCGTGGCCGCTGCCTTCGAGCCACTGGACGAGTTGGGCGATTTGGGTGGAGCGCCCGGAGCCGTCCGCGCCTTCGACGACGATGAGCTTGCCGCGGAGTTTCTCCTCGTCCACGCCGGGAATGCCCTCGCCGTAGAAGCGCTTGAGGGTGGGCTTGGGGATGACGACCTCGGGCGTGCGGGGGGCGGGGGCGAGGCGTTTGACTTTGCGCGGGAGGGGCATGGTCACGCTTTTTGGAGGGCGAATGACGGCAGGTCGAGGCGGTCGGCGACGAGCTTGCGCACGATGGCTTGCTGGGTCTCGACGGTTTCGTTGGCGTCAATGACGTTGAAGGCGAACTCGCGGCTCATGGCGAGGTATTGCTCGAGCATCCGGCCCTGGAAGATGCGGAAGCTCTCGGTGATGTCCGGGGAGAAACCCATGTCCATGCCGGCCTCGAAGTATTTCAGCTCGGGGCGGCCGTCGAGGATGCGGTTCAAGGAGACTTCCAAGTCCGCGCGGAAGAAGAAGGTCATGTCCGGCAGCGCGGCGAAGCTGTAGAGGCCGCGCACCCATTCCGGCGGGCAGGTGCGCACGACATCGCGGACGAAGGCGGTGAAGATGTAGCGGTCGCACAGCACGAGATAGCCGGCGCGCAGCAGCGGCACGAGCTGGCGCTCGTAGCGGTCGGCGAAGTCCGTGGCGTGGATGAGGCTGAACGTGGTGGGCGTGAGGAGGGTCGCCTTCTTGCCCTTGGTGGTGGCGGACTTGACGAGTTCGGAGGAGTTCCACTCGCTGAAGAAGACTTTCAAGCCGCGCAGCTCGAGCCAGCGTTTGAGCAGGTAAATTTGCGTGGACTTGCCGGAGCCGTCCAAGCCCTCGACCGCGATGAGGCGGCCGGGGAAGCCAAGTTCTGCGAATGTTTTCATCCTGCTCACTGCGGGCGATTGTTAGCGGCGGCGCGCCGGGAAACCAAGCCTTTCATCCAAACCCCACAGCGGACTTTGCCGCGAAAGGGCACAAAGAGCGCAGAGAACTGGGGTTGGCCGGCCATGTCCCCGATCGGGCTTCACGCTGCGGGGCGAAGCGCTCAGGCGGCAGCCGTTCCCTTGCAGTGCCTCGCTTTGTGCTCTCTGGGCGCTTTCGCGGCAAAATCAACTCCGGGGGCAGGTTCATCGCAGGCCGAGGACGCCTGTCATGGCGTAGAAGGTGACCTTGGTGGCGGTGGCGACGACTTCGCGCACGCCCGGGATGTTGATGGCCACGATGACGATGATGAAGCCGTATTGGCAGAGCTTCCAGTAGGTCTCGTGGCTCATGCCGATGGCGTTTTTGAGGACGTGCGAGCCGTCCAACGGCGGGATGGGCAGCAGGTTAAAGAAGCAGAGGAACAGGCTGAGGATGGCCATCTTGATGCCAATCTCGGCGAACATCTCGACGCCGGTGAACGCGCTCACCTTGACCAGCGCGAGGAGGGCGAAGGCCAGCACGACGTTGATGGCGGGGCCGGCGAGGGCGACGAGGGTGTCGTCCCGCCGTGGGTGGCGCAGGTTCGAGATGTTCACTGGCACGGGCCGGCCCCAACCGATGATGAAGCCGGCCAGGGCGGAGTTGCTCAGGGAGAGGAAGATGCCCAGCAGCGGCAGCACGACGGTGCCGATAAGTTCCATGTGCGCCGCCGGGTTGAGCGTCACGCGGCCCTGATTGTAGGCCGTGTCGTCGCCGCACTTCCACGCCACCCACGCGTGCGCCCACTCGTGGAACGTGAGCAGCGGGATGAAAAACAAGTAGGTCAGGAGCCCGTCAAATATCGCCGATTGAGTCATGGCGCGCGGACGCTAGCCGAGGTTACGCCAAAGCCCAAGCGGAAGTCGGCGCGGGTGGAGCGCGGACGGTCCTCGCCCGCAGCAGCCGCGCCGGCACGGGAGCGGTCGAACTTGCCCGGCGCGAAACTGACGCTTGAACGTGCTGCGACCGGGGACCGGTCGCGCGCCTCACACCTCCGGCAGCGTGAGGAAGAACGTCGCCCCCTTGCCCAGCTCGCTCGCCACCCACACTTCGCCGCCGTGGGATTGCACGATGTGCTTCACGATCGCTAGGCCGAGGCCAGTGCCGCCCGCGTCGCGTGAACGCGCCTTGTCCACCCGGTAGAAGCGCTCGAAGACGCGTGGCTGCGCCTCCGCCGGGATGCCGGGGCCGTCGTCCCGCACCCAGAGTTCGAGCTGCTTGCGCCCGTTGCTCCGCGCGCCGATGACGACGCTGCCGTCCGCGTGCCCATACTTGATCGCGTTGTCCACGAGGTTGAAGAGCACTTGCTGGAGGCGGTCGGCGTCGGCGTGGGCGGCCAGTTCGGCGGGGACTTCGTTGAAGAGCCGCGTTGGCTTGGCGGCGGCTTTGGTTTCCAAGTCGGTGATGACGCGTTCGACGACGGCGTGCGGTGCGGTCCGCTGGAGATTCATCATGATCTGCCCTGACTCCAAGCGCGAGATGGTGAGCAAGTCCTCGATGAGGTAGGTGAGGCGATCGGCGTGCTTCTCGATGGTCTGGAGGAACTTGGTGGCGACCTCGGGCTGGTCCTTCGCGCCGTCAATGAGCGTCTCGACGTAGCCCTTGATGAGCGAGAGCGGCGTGCGCAATTCGTGGCTGACATTCGCGACGAACTCGCGCCGCGTGTTCTCCAACTGCTTCAGCCGGGTGAGGTCGTGGCAGACGACAATCATCCCTTGCGGCCGGCCATCGGGGCCGAGCACGACAGCGGAGTTCACCTGCAAACTTCGATTGTCGTCGAGGCCGGGCAGCTCCAGCTCGAACGCATCCACCTGGCCGTCGAGCAACGTGCGGTTCACCAACTCCTGCACCTGATGCAGCCGGAGCGCCTCCATCACCGTGCGCCCGCGCAGGTCGCCGTTGATGCCAAAGAGCCGCTCGAACGCCTGGTTGACGAGCCGCACGCGTCCTTCGGCATCCAGCACGAGCACGCCCTCGCTCATGCTGTTGAAGAGGGCTTGCTGCTGGGCCAGCTCGCGGGCGCGTGCCTGCTCGTGCTGCTGGCGAAGCGCCTCGAATTCCCGTCGCTGCCGCTCGCGTTCGCCTTCTGCCTGGGCTCGGCATCGCCGCAAAGCGACGAAGCAAACGCCTGCTGCCAGCAGGGCGAGGATGGTGAGGGCGGGCCACATCGCGCGGAGAATGAGGAGGGCGGAGGAGGGGAAAAAGTAATTAGTGATTAGTGATTAGTGCGTGGTTCGAGGCCGACACTAATCACTTCTCCGACTCATCCCGCCACAAACCGATACCCCACGCCCCTTACCGTATCCAAGTGCTTCGCCGCCTTCCCCAGCTTCTCCCGCAGCCGCCGCATGTGCGTGTCCACCGTGCGCGTGTCGATGACGTTGTCGTATTCCCACACGTCCTTGAGCAACTGGTCGCGCGACTGCACGCGGCCCCGGCGTTGGGCGAGGATGGTGAGCAGCTTGAACTCGGTCGCGGTCAGCTCCACTCGCTTGCCATGCACCGTGAGGCTGTGCGCCGGCACATCGAGCACCAACTCGCCGAACTGCATCCGCTCGGCCTTGGACTCCGGCGTCGTGCGACGGCGCAGCAGGCCCTTGATGCGGAGCATCAGCTCGCGCGGGCTGAAGGGCTTGGTCACATAGTCATCCGCGCCCAGCTCCAGGCCCAGCACGCGGTCAATCTCCGCCGCCTTCGCCGTGAGCATGATGATGGGGATGCCTGCCGTGGCCGCATCGCGCCGCAGCAGCTTGCACACCTCCAGCCCGTCCACCTCGGGGAGCATCACGTCGAGCACGATGAGGTCCGGCAGCGACGCGCGAGCCTTCTTCAAGGCCGCCGTGCCATCCGCCGCCGTGACCACCTCGAAGCCAGCGTGCTTTAGGTTGAACTCTAGGAGTTCAACCGCATCCGGCTCGTCATCCACTACCAGTATCTTTGCCATGTTCGAGTCTTGGGTAACACGCGCCCCGATCCGAAACAACGTCAGGCCGGTGACGACTCCGTGACGAACAGGTGACACTTGTAGGAGACAACGCAAGGAGTCCTTCACTGCCGGTTTGCCTCCGGCCACGAGAGGAATCAAGCTGCCGCCATGCGTTCCCTTGCCGCCGCTCTGTTGCTCGCCCTCTGCACCCTCCGTGTGCCCGCCGCTGAAGGCGTTTGGCCCAAACTCCCCGAGCGCGACGGCCCCGTGGTCATCCCCGCGCAGGAATGGCCCGCGCGCCCCGGCCCGCGCGAGGTGCGCGTGCAGGTGCATTACCCCGACGGCACCCGCGCCAGCATCGGCCCGCGCACCGGCATCTTCCTCACGCTCCACAACTGGGGCGGCAGCAATTGCGACGGCACGGCCAGCCCCGCCGCGCTCGCCCGCGAGTTCAACTGCGTCGCCCTCTGCGTGAACTATCTCCAGAGCGGCCCGAAGGATTCCATCGCAGGCCCCGAGCCTTACGACTTCGGCTGGCTGCAAGGCCTCGACGCCTTGCGCGCGCTCTGGCTCGTCTTCCACGAACTCGACGAAAGCAAAACTCCCTTCGCGCGCGGCCGGCTCTTCGCCACCGGCGGCTCCGGCGGCGGCAACGTCACCCTGATGGCCAACAAGCTCGCCCCGCGCACCTTCACCGCCGTCGTGGA
>JAYTIO010000652.1:0-11848 GCA_043731805.1 Pedosphaera sp.
TGTCCCCGTGGACTTCATCGCGCGCCTCGAAGTCATCGAGGTCACGCCGGACATGCCCGCGCGCATCGTCATCAACGAGCGCACCGGCACCATCGTCGCCAACTCGCGCATCCGGATTTCCCACTGCGCCGTCTCGCACGGCAACCTCACCATCAACATCGCCTCGTCCCAAGACGTCTCGCAGCCCACGCCCTTGAGCCAGGGCGGCACCACCGCCGTGACCACGCGCACGGACACGAGCGTGACGGAAAACAAATCCACCATGGTCACCCTCCCCGAGTTGCCCACCGTCGAGAAGGTCGCCAGCGCCCTGAACGCGCTGGGCGTCACGCCGCGTGACATGATGGCCATCTTCCAAGCCATGAAACAGGCCGGGGCGCTCCAGGCCGAACTCCTTATCCGCTGACATGGAGCTCGCCGCCCTCCCATCCCGCACCGTCGCACCGAACCTCCCGCTGGACCGGCTCGCCGAGAACAAGAGCCTCACGGAGCAGGAAAAGGTCGCGGAGGCCGGCCGTCAGTTCGAGGCCGTGCTGCTGCGGCAGATTCTCGGCGAGGCGATGAAGCCGGTGTTCAAGTCCAAGTTTACCAACCAGTCCGCGCAGTCGGGGATTTACCAGGACATGGTGGTGAACCAGATGGCCGACAATGTCACGCGGGCCGGCGGCCTCGGCCTCGCCACCAGTCTGAATCGCGATCTCACGCGCCAGCTTTCCTCCGCCCTGAAGCCCCCCGCCCCCCTGGCCCATGACTGACGCCCTCCAACGACTGATCGAGGCGCTGCGCGTAGAGTTGCAGCAATACGGCGAGATGCTCGCGCTGCTCGACCAGCAGCAGGCCCAGGTCTGTGCGCGCGTCGCGGACGAGGTGCTGGCGATCGCCACCCTGATCCAGGAGCAGGGCACGGTGATGCAGGGCGCGCGCCGCCAGCGCGAGGCATGCCGCGCCGCCGTGGCCCGGGCGCTGGGGCAGGAGGACGAAGCGCCGTTTGCCGACTTGGTGCCGCGCCTGCCCGCGCCGTTCCGCCCGCTCGTGCAAGCGCTGGTGGACGAGAACAACGACCTGCTCCGCCGCGTGCAACAGCGCACCCGGCAGAACCACTTTCTCCTCAGCCGCTCGGTCGAGTTGATGCAAAGCGTGATCAACTCGCTGGTGCCGCAGGCGCGGCCTCTCACCTACGGTCATGCCGGTCGCATGGCCCCGCCAGCGCTGCCGTCCCGGACGCTCTACGAAGCGGTTGGCTAACGAGACTACCACCATGCTCGGACTCTTCGGCACCCTCGGGATGGGAATGCGCTCGCTCCAAGCGCAGCAGCAGGGCATTGAGACGGCGGGACACAACCTGGCGAACGTCAACAACCCCGCCTACGCCCGGCAGCGCGTGCTCCTGCGCACCGCCAACGCCCTGCCAACGCCCCTCGGTCCGGTGGGCACCGGCGCGCAGGTCACGCAGGTGCAGCAGATCCGGGACGCGCTGCTGGACCAGCGTGTCACCACGGAGTCCAGCGTCAGCGGCTACTGGCTCGCGCAGCAGAAGGTGCTGCAATACGCGCAGGCCGGGCTGGGCCAGGGCCTTGACCGGCCGGCGAGCGGCGCGGCCGGCGCAGCCGCCCCCCCCGGCGCGCAACGGGGACTGGCGGAGAACTTGCAGGATTTGTTCAGCGCCTTCCAAAGCGTGGCGACGTCCCCGACTTCCATCGCCGACCGGCAGGTGCTCCTGCAAACGGCGCAATCCCTGGCGAACCAGTTCAATGTGACCGATCAGCGGCTCGGCGAACTGCATCAACTGCTCAACGAGCAGCTGCAGGCAAACGTGACCTCGGCCAACCAACTCACTGCTTCGATCGGCTCGCTGAACAACGACATTCTGAACGCCGAGGTCGGCCGCAGTGGCACGGCCAATGACCTCCGGGACTTGCGCCAGCAGAAGCTGGAGGAACTGGCGCAGTTGGTGAAGGTGGACGCGGTGGAGGATCCGGCTGGCAGTCTCAACGTCTCCATTAACGGCACGGCCCTGGTCACTGGCAAGACGGTCAACGACTTGTTGCAGGCTTACGACCCCGGCACCGGGGCGCTCCTCGTCCGCACCGCGACCGGGGGAGCAGCGTTGACGCTGACGAGCGGGGCGATGCAAGGGACGATCGATGCCCGTGACGGGGCGCTGGCGGACTTGAGAACCGATCTCAACGCGGTGGCGGGCCAGCTCATCACGCAGGTCAATGCCCGTCATGGGGGTGGGGTTAGCCTGACGGGCAGCACGGGCGCGGCGTTCTTCACCGGCACGACCGCCGGGACGATCGGGGTGAACGCCGCGCTCACCGCGAATCCCGCGCTGATGCAGGCCGCCGGCGTCTCCGGCGCGGTGGGGGACAACCAGGCGGCGCTGGCGCTGGCGCAGTTGGCGGACACCCGGCTCGGCGCGCTGGGCAACCAAACGCTGCAGCAGGACTACTCGCAGACCGTTGCCACGCTCGGCCAGTCGCTCGCGTCGGCCAACGTGCAGGTGAGTGACCAGGACGCGGTCGCCGCGATGCTGACCCAACAGCGCGCGGCGGTGAGCGGCGTGTCGCTCGACGAGGAAATGACGGATCTGGTGAAGTTCCAGAAGGCGTTTGCGGCCTCGGCCAAGCTCATCACGACCGTGGACGAAATGCTGGATGTGGTGGTGAACATGAAACGTTAGCCATGCGCGTCACCGGCACCATGTTTTCCGAGCGCCTCGTGGGGCAGCTCGCCCGGATCTCCACGCGGCAGGGCCGCCTGCAGGAGCAGGCCGCCACGGGCCAGCGCATCCGCCGGCCGGAGGACGACCCGGGGGCGGTGCGCCGGGTGCTGGATTTGCAGGCCGAGGCGCGTGCTGTCGGCCAGCATCGCGCCAACCTCGCCGTGCTGAAGGAGCAGGCCACGGTCAGCTACACCGCGATGATCGCGCTCAAACGCATTTCCGACCGGGCCGGTGAAATCTCCGTGCTCGCGGACGGCACGAAGTCACCCGCGGACTTGCGCAACTACGCGAATGAGGTGACGCAGCTCATCAAGCAGGCGGCCCAGCTCGCGAATACGAAGCACCGGGGCGGGTATGTCTTTGCCGGAACGAAGAGTGACCAGCCCGCGTTTGCCGTGGGCACGAACAGCAGCGGCCAGGTCACGGCGGTGACGTATCAGGGCAATGCGAGCGTGGCGGAGGCGGAGGTGGCCGAGGGGATGACGATGTCCCCGCAGGTCGTGGGGGCGAGCCTTGGCGGCTCCGGGCCGCGCGGGCTCTTCACCGACAGCGCGACGGGAGCAGATTTCTTCGGCCACTTAGTTTCGCTTCAGGACCACTTGCAGGCTGGCGACGCGGCGTCAGTGAACCGCACCGACCTGCCGGCTTTGCAGCACGACGAGGATAATATTCTCTTTCACATCGCACGGAATGGCGCGGTGTCGGCGCGCTTGGAGGCGACGGACAACCTGGCCGCCAGCCGGCTGGGCTCCACGGAAACGCTGATTTCCGGCGAGACCGACGCGGATCTGGCGCAGACGCTGGTGCAACTGAGTGCGACGCAGAATGCGTATCAAGCGGCGTTGCAGACGGGCGGAAAAATTCTGAACCAGTCGCTGCTGGATTACTTGCGCTGAGGCGGCGTTCCGGCTGATACGAGCGGGGCGGTGGCGAGGTGGGGAGCCGGGGACCATGGCCCGGGCGCCGGCTTCAGGGCTTCACCCGGAAGAGGGCTTCGATGATCCCCATCTGGTCGAAGGTGCGCATCATGTAGTCGGACAGAGAATCCTCGGCCAGGCCGAGGGTGTGGAAGGCGGCGGGGCTGGGCTCCAAGGCGTAGGCGGCATTGCCGTAGCCGTGGCCCATCGCGTAAGCGACGAGGTTCCCGACGTGCGCGTAGGCGGCCAGGCGGGCGTGCTCGCCGGCCTGATCGGGCTGGTGATGGTGCGTGACGGCGGCCACCAGGCTGGCGGGGAAGTTCCACTTCGCCAGGAGGTGGCCGCCCACCTGCGCGTGATCGAAGCCCAAGATGCGTTGCTCTACCTCCAATAGTGGATAGCGGTTGCGCGCGGTCTCCTGGACGATGATGGCGTAGGTGGTTTCCAAGGTTTCCGACAGGATGATCTTGCCGATGTCATGCAGGAGAGCGGCGGTGAAGACCAGTTCCACGTCGTCGCCGAGGTCTTTGGCGATGATGTTCGCGGCCACCGCGCTGGTGGCGGAATGCCGCCACAAGTCGCCGCTGCTCATGCCGTAGCCTGTTTGCGCGGGCGAGAGGTTGCGCGCGCCGCTGACGGCGGCCACGAGGATATAGACTTGCTGAAAGCCCAGCCGGGTTACCGCTTCACCCAAGTCCTCCGCCGGCCGGGCGGCCCCGAAGAAGGCGCTGTTGGCCAGTTGGAGGACGCTGGCGGTGAGGGCGGGGTCGAACTTGATGAGGTTGACGACCTTGTCGGCGTCCACGTCCGGGCGGCGCAGGAGTTGGAGCATCTCCGGCAGGATGCGCGGGGCGGGCGGCAGGTGTTTGACCCGAGTCAGGTAGTCGTCAATGGAGGCCATAGCGGAATTTCGGTGAGTTGACCGGAGAGCTGGACGCTCGCTTGTCCGGTTTCGATGGCGAGGTAGAACGAACGGCAGGTGTGGCCGCCTAGGTGCGCCCCCGCAAGCTGGAGGCCGCGCGCGGCGAGCTGCTGCTGGAGCGCGTCCGTGTTGCGCAGGCCGACATTGAGGTGACCGCTGGCCCCCATGACTTGGGCACCGCCGGCCGCGAAGAAGCGCAGCCGGGATGGCACCGCGCCGCTGGCCCGCAAGGTGAACTCCAGCGCCGCCAGCCCCGCGTCCACGAAGAGGCCCGGCTTCTCCTTCGCGCGCGTGGGATGCGCCTGCGCCTCTGGCAGCAGGGCGTGGAAGAGGCCGCCAATGCGCGCCACGGGGTCGCAGGCCGCGAGCACCACACCCATCCCGATGGAATGGGAGCAGAGCACGACTCTGGAGTTGTCGCAGACGAGTAATTCGCTGATGGGGATGATGCGCGGCTCGTAGCCTGCCCGGCTGGTTGAAAGCATAAAGCCAGTTGGTTGTTGCCGCCGCCACAGATCGCGCCGGTATTCCGCTTCCGGCGACGAAGCTGTGAGTGCCGAGAGAGCTATCGGCAGCGCGGGGCGGACCTTGACGCGAAATCCACCGGAGGTTGCCCGACGGGGAGGTAATTATCGCCCGGCCCAGCGGAGGTAATTGCCTAGCGCCTCAGCCGGACCGTGCCATTCCGCCTGCATTTCAACCTTTTTCACCGTGGCACGACCGTTGCTGAACGTGGCTCGACGACAAAACAATATGAAGACCGCTGAATCAATCACGCTGGAACCAGTGCCGGTGCATGACGAGAATGTCCTCCGGCTGCCGTTGGGCCTGCTCGGCTTCGAGCAGTTCAAACGCTATGTGCTGCTCTCCCGCCCGGAGGAAGCGCCGTTCCTCTGGCTCCAGGTGATTGACCAGCCGAACCTCGCGTTCGTCGTCGTATCGCCCACCGCCGTGGCGGCGGACTATGAGCCGGAGGTCAGCGCCGAGGACATCCAGTTCCTCGACCTCCGCGCCCCGGAAGACGCCATGGTCTTCAACATCGTCACCCTGCGCGGCCAGCACCACGCCACCGTGAACCTCAAAGGCCCCGTGCTGGTCAACCGCCGCACGCTCATCGGCAAGCAGATCGTCCCGCTCAACGCCGCCGCCCTCTCCGTCTGTCAACCCATCTCCGTCACCGCCTGACCCATGCTCGTCCTCACCCGCAAACCCGGCGAAAGCATCGTCATTGACGGACGCATCACCGTGAAGATCGTCCGACTCGAAGGCGAGACGGTGAAAGTGGGCATCGAAGCCCCGGCGGACGTGCCCATCCACCGCGAGGAAATCTACCTCGAAATCCAGCAGAGCAACCACGCTGCGCTCACCCGCGGCCGCCCCGCCGTGCCGCGGCTCGCCCACAAATCTGAACTTTGCCCCCCGGCAAAACCCCGACTGGTGACTGTTTCACCGGCCGAACTCGCCAGTAAACAATAAACCCAGTAATCATCGTATGGTCATCAACACAAACATCCAGGCGCAATCGGCCGCCCGGAATCTCCAGCAAAGCCAAGCCATGCTCGGGCAGTCGCTTAACCGCCTCAGCTCCGGCTCCAAAATCGTGAACCCCGCCGACGACGCCGCCGGCCTCGCCGTCTCGCTCAAGCTCGACGCGCAGGTCAACCGCCTCGCCGCCGCCAAATCCAACTTGGGCAACGCCATCTCGTTCACCCAGACGCAGGACGGCTTCCTCCAGAAGGTCGGCACCGCACTCGACCGCATGTCCGAGCTGTCCATCCTCGCGCAGGACGTGACCAAGACCGACACTGACCGGTCGCTCTACCAGTCGGAGTTCAGCCAGCTCGCCAGCTTCATCACCAGCTCGAGCAGCAAGGACTTCAACGGCGTGAGCCTGTTCTCGTCCTCCGCGTTGAACGTCACCGTGGACTCCGAAGGCAGCACCTTCGCCATGACCGGCATCAACATCGGCGCTGCCGCCTACACCGGCGCGACCGGGGCCTCCGTCGCCACCGCCGCCTCCTCCGCCACCGCGTTGACCTCGGTCAAGGCCGCCATCGTCCAGCTCGCCAGTGACCGCGCCAGCATCGGCGCGTTCCAGGCGCGGCTCAACAGCACGGCGGAGCAAATCGCCGTGAGCCGCCAGAATCTGGTGGCCGCCAGCTCCAGCATCAAGGACGTGGACATCGCCGAAGAGTCCACGAACTACGCGCGCTACAACATCCTCGCGCAATCCGGCACCGCCATGCTCGCGCAAGCCAACCAGCTTCCGCAAAGCGTCCTGCGCCTGCTCCAATAGCATTTAGTAACTGGGTTTGGGTGGCTTCGTCGGGCGGGCGGGGCCACCCCTTTTCCTTGAAAACGTCCCGGCCCGTCGCGCCCCGTCGCGCCCACCTGCTCTGACCATGCGGATTCGCACGCTCGCTTCCCTCGCCGACCTCCAGCGCCACCTCGGCTTCCCCGCTACCGGCGCGATCCTGGAGACCGACATTGACCAGGTGGACACCGAGTGCGATCTCCGCTCCCGCCGCCGTCGTGACGCTGAGGTGCTCACCACCCTCGCCGCCAATCTCACCGGTGATTGCCTCGACCTCGGCACCTCCCACGGTCACAGCGCCTTCAAGCTCGCCACCAATCTCGCTGGCCGCGGCACTGTTCACACCGTCAACATCCTCCCCGAACAATACCAAGCCAGCAGCGGCCAACTCGTCACCCACCTACTCACCCAGGAGCAAATCGGTGCGTTCTATCGCGAGCAAGGCACGCCCGGCATCCACCAGATTTACGCCGACACCTGCAACTGGCAGATGCCCCCCGAGCTGCGCGATCTCGCGATGGTCTTCGTGGACGCCGCGCACGACACTGAAGCCGTTTTCAAGGACAGCCTCCTTATCGCTCCCCGCGTCCGCCCCGGCGGCTACATCGTCTGGCACGACTTTCACCCCGAGCTACGCCACAAGTTCGGCTGGATTGACGCGGTCATGCGCGGCGTAGAGGCATTCTTCCAAGCCCACCGGCTCGACCCCGAAATCCTCCACCTCAAAGACAGTTGGATGGGAATCTGGCAAGTCCCCGAGCGCAGCCGTCGTGGTCAGGAGGCGGAACTCATCGCCCCCGCCCGTGCCACCCGCCCTGCTGCGGAGGTAGGCGTCCGCGCTCAAACCGCGCCGCGCCTTACCCCAACGCGGACTACCTTCCTCCCTCTCCCAGCGGCAGAAGACCAGGGCGATGGAGAACTCCCCCGCCCTTCGAGCCGCATCGAAGTCACCTCCCCAATCGGATATCGGATATCGGATATCGGAAATCTTCGTTTCGCCTTCGTCTATCCCGCCTACTCCGCCGGCCGCGTCGCCGAGGAAGTCAACCTCGCCGCCCGCCTCAGCCGACTCGGCTACCGCGTCGAAGCCCAAGGCATCCCCTGCGTCGGCGGTTGGTGGCCCTTTCCGAAGCTCGATCAAAAATGGCGCACCGGCAGCGCCGACCTCATGAGCCGCTACGGCGAACTTGCCGACAAGTTGCGCGGCGTGGACGTGCTCATCGCCGCCGGCGGCTCGATGCTGCACCCTGAGTTCATCCGCCAGCTCGGCACCTACAATGTCTTCCTCTGCGCCGACGATCCCGAGAACTCTGCCGTCCTCTCCCAACCCGTCGCCGCCGCCTTCGACTTCTGCTGCGTCGCGAACATCGCCTGCGTCGGCGACTACGCGCGCTGGGGCGTGCGCCACGCCGCCTGGCTCCCCCACTGCGTCCCCGCGCCCGTCATTGACCGCACCCTCACCGAGGAACGCCTCCGCACCGCCACCCGCGACGTGGACCTCGTCATGTGTTGCGAGCGCATCTACGGCATGAGCGACCGCGCCCAACGCCTCGAACGACTGCACACGGAATTTCCCCAAGCCATCCTGCGCGGCAAAGGCTGGCCCAACGGCTTCATCAGCGACGCCGAACTGCTCGGGCTCTACCGCCGCGCCCGCATCGGCTGGAACCTCCACAACTCCACCGGCCCCGTGAACACGCGGATGATGATGCTCCCTGCGTTTGGCGTGATGCAGATTTGTGATTGCCGCGCCAACCTCGGCAAAGTTTTCAAGCTCGGCGAAGAAGTCATCGGCTTCGACACCATGGACGAGTGCGTGGACGCAACCCGCTACTACCTCGACCACGAAGACGAACGCCGCCGCATCGCCCTCGCCGGCTGGAAACGCGTCCTCGCCGACTACACCGAAGAAAAATGGTGGCAGCGCCTGCTCGGTCATATCGCCCCGCACTTGCCCGCCGTCACCACTTCGGCGTCATCCCGCGCCTCGCAAGCCGCAGCTTTGAACTGACCCCGTGGCGCAACGACTTTCCGCGAAACGTGACCGGTGGTTGCATGCACCCTTTCCCCTCACCCCAGTCCTCCCCACGAACCGGAACAGCGGTTGGCGGGCCGTGGGTTCTCTCTATGAACCTGCTGTTAAATAGCGCGGACGCCCACGTCCGCAGGCAGGGGTTGCCCTTTGTCAGCGGCTACGGACGTGGGCGTCTGCGCTCCTGCCGATTCGCACTGGCCCCTGACAGCCGCAGCTCCCAACCACCTTCGTCTCCGTGGCACGCCTCCCGCTACACAGCAAATCGAACCGTTCACCGGTCACAATTTGCCTATGAGTATGAGCGCCACCTACAAAACCAGCACGGGAACCCACTCTGAAGGCGAGCTAGACTGGATTGTTCGCACTCCGCCCGCCACCGCACGCGGGCCAGTGGGGAATGATTTTATACGGAGAGGGTGATGGCTTGAAACGGAGTCCGCACCATCCAGCCGCACCTTCTCCTGCCTTCCTGCTTTCCTTATAAGTTTTCTCCTCCCCTCCTCGCATGAAAACCTGCCGCGCCTGCAACAGCACCGACCTTAGCCAGTTCCTCGACCTCGGTTTCACACCGCCCGCCGACCGCTTCCTGCGCCGCGAGCAGCTCACCGAGCCGGAGACGCACTACCCGCTCACCGTCAACCTCTGCCAATGCTGCGGCTTCGTGCAGCTCGGCCAGGTCGTCTCGCCCGAAGTGCTCTACCGCCAGGACTACCCCTACGAGTCCAGCATCACCCGCAGCGGCCAGGCCCACTGGAACGAGTTCGCCAAGACCGTCGTGCAACGCTTCGGCCTCGGCGCGAACGACCTCGCCGTGGACATCGGCAGCAACGTCGGGGTGCTCCTCTCCGCCTTCCGCGCGAACGGCACGCGCATCCTCGGTGTGGACCCGGCCAGCAACATCGTCCGCATCGCCGAGCGCAACGGCGTCGAGACGCTCAACGAGTTCTTCAGCCAGTCCGTCGCCGCCGACATCCGCAAAACCAAAGGCCCCGCCAGCGTCATCACCGGCACGAACGTCTTCGCCCACGTGGATGACCTCACCGGCTTCATGCGCGCCGTGGACCACCTGCTCAACGAGCGCGGCGTGTTCATCTTCGAGGCCCCTTACTTCGTGAACCTCGTTGGCCAGCTCGAATACGACACCATTTACCACGAGCACCTGTCCTACCTTTCGCTCCGCCCGCTCGTTCCCTTCTTCCGCAAGTTCGGCATGGAGGTCTTCGACGTGGAGCAGCGCGACATCCACGGCGGCTCGTTCCGCGTTTACGTCGCGCGCCAAGGCCAGCACGCCGTGACCGACGAAGTGCAGCACTTACTCGACCTCGAAAAGCAAACCGGAGTCCACTCGCTCGACACGCTCCATGCCTTCGCCGCCCGCGTCGCGCAGAACCGGCGGGATTTGAAGAACCTCCTGCACAACCTCAAGCAGCAGGGCAAAACGGTCGCCGTGGTCAGCGCGCCTGCGAAGGGCATGACGCTCCTGAACTACTGCCGCCTCGGCACCGAGACGCTCGATTTCGCCACCGAGAAATCCACGCTGAAGATTGGTCGCTTCACACCCGGCACGCACCTCCCGGTCGTTTCCGATGGCGAACTGATGACGCGCAAGCCCGACTACGTGCTCCTGCTCGCGTGGAACTTCGCCAAGGAAATCATCCGCAACCTCAACGACTACCGCGAGGCCGGCGGCAAGTTCATCATCCCCATTCCCAACCTCAAAGTGCTCTGAGCATGAACGTCACTCACCGCAACCCCGCCCACGCCGACCAACGTGGCGTCATCACCGACCTCCACGTCGGCCAACCGGTCAACGCGCTCACCACCGTCACCTGTCTGAAGGGCGCGATTCGCGGCAACCACTTCCACAAGCTCACGACGCAGTTCACCTACGTCCTGAGCGGCAAACTCCGCTACGTCGGCCAAAGCCTGGGAAGCTCCGTCGAAGAATGCACCATCGCCGCCGGCGACCTAGTCACGTCCTTGCCGCTGGAGAGCCACGCGTTCGAGGCGCTCGAAGACTCCGTCCTCCTCGCCTTCTGCCACGGCCCCCGCGCCGGCATGGACTACGAGAAGGACACCTATCGCCTCGAATCCCCGCTCATCACGCTGAAACCCGAACACAACTAACCACCATGAACGCCATCGCGGACAAGGAAGTCGGTCGCGACCAAACGCGCGAAGCCACCCGCCCCCGTCCTTTCCAACGCATCCCCGTCGCCGCGCCGTGGCTGGACGCGCGCGAGGATGAGTTCGTCCGCGAGGCCATGAGCACCGGAGCCATCTCCGGCTTCTTCGGCGAGCACATCGCCCGCTTCGAGAGGGAGTTTGCTGGCTTCTGTGGTTGCTCCCACGGGGTTGCCGTCAGTAACGGCACCACTGCATTACAAGTCGCCCTCGCCGCCCTCGGCATCGGTCCCGGCGACGAAGTCCTCACCTCCACGCTCACGAACATGGCGACCTTCTTCGCCGTGCTCCACCAAGGCGCGACCCCCATCCCCGTGGACATCGAACCCGACACCTTCAACCTCGACCCGCGCCAACTCGACCGCCTCCACACGCCACGCACCAAGGCCATTCTCGTCGTCCACCTCTTCGGTCATCCCGTGAACATGGGCCCCGTCCTCGAGTTCGCCCGCGCGCACAACCTCCGCGTCATCGAGGACTGCGCCGAGTCGCACGGCGCGGAGTTCAACGGCCAGCGCACCGGCTCCCTTGGCGACATCGGTTGCTTCAGTTTCTACGCGAACAAAATCATCACCACCGGCGAGGGCGGCATGTGCGTGACCAACAACGCCGCGCTGGCCGCCGAGATGCGTTCCCTCAAGTCCCTGGCCTTCGGCGAGCAGAACAAATTCATGCACCGCGCCGTAGGCTTCAATTTCCGCATGACTAATCTGCAAGCCGCCATCGGCTGCGCGCAGATGGAGAAAATCGG
>JAYTIO010000653.1:0-4905 GCA_043731805.1 Pedosphaera sp.
TGCCGGGCCGCCTGCAACACGCGCGGCTCGGTGCCTTCGGGGAAAACCATCCGCTTCGGGTGCCGTTGCAGCCGTTCGATGACGCTGCCGATGAAACGCATGGCGACTTGGTAGCCGACGAGGCGATGGACTGCAATCGGCAAGTCCGCTCCAAGGGCGTAGCCGCCGAGGTGAGGCGGCGGACTGGGCTGCAAATTCCATCACATCCGCCTCCTGACCTCGGCGGCTACTTCGCGTCCGACGGAACGGCCGCTTCAGTGCGCGGCGACGGCTTCTTGGGCCTCGCTCTTGCCCGCGAGCGCTCTGGCGGCAGTCTCGCAGCAGCATTCGTGCGGCTCCAGCGGGCCAGACGCGGCCAGCGCGGCGCGGTCTTCAGCCTCGTTCTTGGTGATGAAGTGCCGCATGAGCAGGACGTAGGTGACGGGCAGGCTCGCGGCGAACAGGGCAACCAGCAACTCGGAGAACTTAATCATATGGGGCTCTTTCGTTCGGGTGGCGACCCGCCGCCCGCAGCTCATTTCGTGAGCTGAACGATGCTCATGGGTAGCCTCGTCCTCGGGCGGTGACTTCGCAACTTTTGCCAAACCCTGCGCGTCTTTTGCCGGCGATTGCTGCTGGCTACTTCGCCTCCACTGGCTTCACACCCTTGCCTGCATCCAGGAAGTCCAGTGCCTGCTCCAGCCACTTCGCGGGCGGCAGACCGTGCGCGACGCCCGGCGCTTCGAGGTAGAGCACGTTGGCGAAGCCCTCCTTCTTGAAACCCTGCTCGAAGACCGTCTTGGTGCCCGCGCGGTTGAAATCCTTCTCGCCCGTCACGAGCGCATAGCGGCAGAACTTCTTCGCGATGGCCAGCACCTCGTCGTCGGGGATAAAGTTCGCGCCATAGGTCGTCTTGCCGTCGTCGGCCTTGATGTCCTCGTAGAAGTTGACCCCCATGAACGGCATCGTGCCGCTGAACATATCCGCGTAGGCCACGCCCACCATGCTCGCCACGCGACCGCCGCCGGAGAAACCACTCACATACACGCGCCGCCCGTCCACGTTGAAGCGGTCGCGCAGCCCGAGATTCGCGGCCACGGCGAGACGCACGCGGTCGAAGACGTTGCGCGGGTTGCCGGACTTGAACGCGCCGATGCAGAGCAGTTTGCGCGCGGCCAGCACCGGCTCCCAGTCCGCCGGGATGGCCGGCGAGTCGCTGGGTGAAATCCAGATGAAGACCCCCCACTTCTCGGCGTGCTGATAGGTCGTGGGCACGAGGAGTTGGAACTTCTCCTTCGCGAGCTCCAGCGCGGCGGGGTTCTCGACGGAGTGCAGCCGCCACTTCAGTTCGTCCGGCTCGGCCTGCTTGGGGAGCGCGGTGAAGCTCACGGTGCTCTTGCCAGTGGTGAAGGCGGGCAGGTCCGCCGCCCGGCTCGCGGTCGTTAGCCAAGCCAGAGCGAGGAGGAAGGCCCATTGACCGGTGAGCGAGCGGCGAGAGAGAGTCAGGCGTTTCATGGATGGCGTGAGTCGGTTGGCTCGGGAAGCTAACGACCCGTGCATCGAAGCAAAATGATTTTCCGCCCACTGAACGGTCGGTCCGCCGTCCGCCTCGCCGCCGCACTCTGGCTTGCCAGCCTCCTCGGGCCGGCGCTGCTCGCCCAGCAGCCCGCGACGAACCAGACCCGCCCGAACATTGTCATCATCCTCGCCGACGACTTGGGCTGGGGCGACTTGAGCTGCTACGGCCAAAAGAAGTTCGCCACGCCCAACCTCGACCGGCTCGCGAGGGAGGGGATGCGCTTCACGCAGGTCTACGCAGGCAGCCCTAGCGGCGCCGCCTCTCGCGGCACGCTCTTCACGGGCAAGCACACCGGCCACGCGCGCATCCGGGGCAACTACGGGCCCGACGGCCACCCGGTCGCGTTACGCGGCGAGGACGCGACGCTCACGGAGGTGCTCAAGCGCGCGGGCTACCACACCGGCGTCATCGGCAAGTGGGGCCTCGGCGGCGACGGCACGTCCGGCCTGCCGGAGAAGAAGGGCGTGGAGCAGTGGTCCGGTCTGCTCGAGCTGCGCCACGCGACGAATCAGTTCCCCGCCGTGATCGCGCGCTACGACCCGAAGCAAATCGTCTTCAACGACCCGGTCAACTACCCGATCTCCTACTACCTGCCCATCCAGGCCAACGGCAACGGCCAGCGCGGCTGGCACGCGCAAGACCTCTTCACCCACGCTGCCTCGAACTACTTCCGCATCTACCCGGCGGCGGAGTTCAACAAGTTCCGCCCCTTCTTCCTCCACCTCGCCTTCACGCTCCCCAACGCGGGCGAGGAGCCCGGCACCAACGCGCCGACGCCGTATCTCGGCAGCCCCGCACGCTTCGCGAACGAGCAGTGGACCGCCGCCGAACAGCGCAAGGCCGCCGCCATTGCGCACCTCGACGCCTCGGTCGGACAGCTCCTCAAGCAGCTCGACGACCCCAAACTCGCCGAGCACACGCTCATCCTTTTCACCAGCGACAACGCGGCACCGAAGGACGGGCTGTGCGACCCCGCGTTCTTCCGCAGCAACGGCCCGTTCCGGGGCGCGAAGGGCGACCTCACCGAGGGTGGCCTGCGCGTGCCGCTGCTGGTGCGCTGGCCCAAGCACATCCAGCCCGGCAGCGTCAGCGACCGGCCCTGCGCGCTCTGGGACGTGTTCGCGACGGCGGCAGAACTCGCGGCGGTGCCAGACGCGCCAGCGAACGATGGCGTCTCCTTCGCCCCGACGCTGCTGGGCCGGCCCCAGAAGCGGACCCCGGAATACCTCTACTGGGAATCGCACGAGCGCGGCTTTGCCCAGGCGCTCCGAGTCGGCGACTGGAAGGGACTCCGCGCCCAGCCGGACGCGCCGCTGGCGTTGTTCCACCTCGCCCGCGACCCCGGCGAGTCCCGCAACGTCGCCGCCGACCATCCCGCCGTGGTGAAGCACCTCGAAACCCTCCTCAAGTCCGCGCGGACGGAGAGCAACGTGTGGGAAGTGGGGAAGAAGTAGGGAAGGTGAGGAAACGTTCAACGCTCAACTTTGAACGTCCAAGCGGCCGACGGTCGGTTAAACGGGGAAACTCCGCTTGAATTCGGGCCGGACAAGCCAGGAGTCGCCGGACGCGAACAGGTCAACCGTCTTGGGATACTTTCGCTTTCGCGCGGGGCTTGGTCAACTTGACGCGGGAGATGTGGCTGACGGGACAGATGACGTAGCTGCAACCATCGAAGTCCTGCCCCGGCTGCGCCGCGACAATCAGGGTCTCATGGGCGAGCAAGGCGAAGTCAGGATGCGTCACCCGGCAGGCCGCGCCGTCATCCAAGCACACCACGAACGGCTGCATGGTGGAGTTGCGGATCAGCTTGCGAAGTTCTTCTGTGTTCATGGGGCGACGCTGCCCAAACCTTGTGGAGCTGTCAAACGCGGGACTGTCATGCGCTCGAACTCTACTTTGGATATTCGATGCCCAACTCCTTCGCTATCAACTCAAACCCCTTCGCTCCCTTGAACTCATCCAACGACTCGCCCCTAGTGTGAACTTTCTGCCAACCTGACTGCGTAATGCGGTGGTGACTTTGAATCCACTTTCTCGGCAGCGTGTAAAATTCCGGCTCTTGGTAGCCATCCAGCACCGGCTTACGCCGGTAGAAGTAGCCAAGGTTCAGGAAGGCGATGATGAGGTAGTCGAACGCACCGAACGTTTTGTCTTTGACGGGAAATGCACGGTCACAATCCGTCTGGTAGCGACTCTTGACCTGAACCCGAATCTGTCGCGTGACTTGTCGAGGGTCAGGATGAATGCAGATAAGGTCGTAGCCCTCGTTGTTTGGAGGTGCTTTGTAGGTGAGGATGTTCCGCCGCATGAGGTGGCCGATAGCCAGATACTCGGCGCTGAGTGAGACAACCGGCAATCTTCTGGCATCGATGTTGGCCATATGCGAAGTGCGCCAGTTAGGATTGAACCAAAACCGCATCCTCCGGCTCCACCCACTTGCCATGCTCGCGGATGAGGTCCACGAGGCGCTCCACGGCATCGGCTTCGGGGATGTTGAACTTGATGGGGGTCTTGCCGACGTAGAGGTTGATCTTGCCGGGCGCGCCGCCCACGTAGCCGAAGTCCGCGTCCGCCATCTCGCCGGGGCCGTTCACGATGCAGCCCATGATGGCGATCTTCACGCCCTTGAGATGCTCGGTGCGGGTCTTGATGCGCGCGGTGACGGTCTGGAGGTTGAAGAGCGTGCGACCGCAGCTCGGGCAGGCCACGTAGTCGGTCTTGAAGCTGCGGCAGCCGGCGGCCTGGAGGATGTTGTAGGCGAGGCGCAGGCTCATGCCCGCGCCGCTTTCGCCGCGCACGAGAATGGCGTCGCCAATGCCGTCGGCGAGGAGGGAGCCGAGGTTCACGGCGGCACGGAGGAGGGCAATCTTGGGGTCCAGGACGGACGTTTCAAAGGTCAGGCAGTCCTTGAGCAAAATCGGGTTGCGGCGACCGAGCCGGTTGAGTTGCGCGACGAGCAAACGGAACGCGGTGATCGGCGGGAGGTTCACGCCGTCCTTCACGGTCACGAGCTGCGTGTCGCAGTGGATGTCCTCGATGCGCAAGTCCTGCGTCGGGTCGAGTTCGAGGAGGTTCAGGTCTTCGTAGATGCCCTCGGGCTTCACGTCGTCCTTGGGGCGAAGCTTCGGTGCGACTTTGTCGAAGGTGGCGCGGGTGACGACGACGCGGACGGTCTGCTCGCCGCCGCATTTGGCGGTGTCGCTCAACTCAATTTCGGGAGTGGAGCGGCGTGAGTAGTGGAAGGGGTCGAAGGGAAAGGTTGAAGGTTGAAGGTTGAAGGTTGAATTGGTCAGGTTCGGAATCTGAGCCAGCAAATCGTTGCAAACCTCAATCTCGCGCGGGCTGTC
>JAYTIO010000654.1:0-11523 GCA_043731805.1 Pedosphaera sp.
GCTCGTCACCGGGCCGACCGGCTCGGGCAAGTCCACGACGCTCTACGCCTTCCTCAGCTCCATCAACTCCGTCCACAAGCGCATCATCACCATCGAGGAACCGGTGGAATACGAGCTGAAGGGCATCAATCAAATCGCCGTGCGCTCGGACATCGGGCTGACCTTCGCGATGGGCCTGCGCCACATTCTCCGGCAAGATCCGAACGTGGTGATGGTCGGCGAAATCCGCGACCAAGAGACAGCGGAGATTGCCATCCGCGCCGCGCTGACCGGCCACTTGGTTTTCAGCACGCTGCACACGAACGACGCGCCCAGCGCCTTCACCCGCTTGATTGACATGGGCATCGAGCCGTTCCTCGTGGCGTCCTCCGTCGAGGCCATCATGGCGCAACGCCTTGTCCGCACCATCTGCCCGAAGTGCAAGGTCGAGCAGCAGGTAGAACGCGACTATCTCGCGCGCATCGGTTTCCCGGCGGACGAGGTGGCGACGACGAAGTTCATGCGTGGCACCGGCTGCGAGGAGTGCCGGCTGCTGGGCTACCAAGGCCGGCAGGGCATCCATGAACTGCTCCTCGTCACCGAGGCGTTGCGCCCGCTCATCATGAACCGCGCGCCCGCCTCCGCCATCGCCCAGCGCGCGCAAGCCGACGGAATGCGGACGCTGCGCACGGACGGCTGGAAGAAAGTTAAGACCGGCATCACGACCATCGAGGAAGTCCTGCGCGTGACCCAAACCGAGGAACACCTCAAGTCGCTGATGGACGACACGGGGACGATGTTCCTAACGAAGGCATGAGGTGATGAACAAGACACTCCAATTCATAATCCGGCCCGCAGTCACGCTGCGCGTTGGCTCCCTCTCCCTTCATCGGATGAGGGGAGAAGGCGCGCGTCGTTGCATTGGTTTGGTAGGCCTCCCACTGACATCGGGCCTTGGCATCAGACCCCAGACCCCAGACCCCAGACCCCGCTTCGCGTGAAGCCCTCGCCCCCCAACGCCTGCAATGTCCTGGACCTCGCCGCTGACCGGCGACGGCTCTGGTGCTTTGACATCGCGGGGGATGGCAAGGCTGAGCTGGACGAGGAGTTCTCCGGCCTGCCCGGTGATGTGCTGCCGGACAAGCACGTCGCGAAGGACTGGCGCTCGCTGTTCAGCAGCCGGCTGAACCTCGCCTGGCTCCCGGCGGGCAGCGTGTTTCTGCGTGTTACGCAGTTTCCCAAGTGCGACCGCACCGAACTGCTCGCGATGGTGGAGCTGGCGCTGGAGAAGATTTCCCCGCTGCCCGTCGCGCAAATCGTGTGGACCGTCGAGCCGGTGCCCACGCGCACCACGGTGCCCAGCGAGATGCAGACGGTCATCGTGCTCATCGCGCCGCGCAACGAGGTGGAGAAATTCCTCGGCACGCTGGAAGGGCGCGGCTTCCTCACCGACCGGCTGGAGGTGCCGCTGTTGCATCAAGTCCTCGCGACGAAAGTCGAGGGCGAGGGCGCATGGGTTTATCCCGGCAGCGGTGCGGACGCCCACTCCTGTCTCGTCGCGTGGTGGTATGGCGGCGAGTTGCGCAGCCTCACGCTGGTGAAGCTCACCGCGCCGGAACACTGGCAGCGCGAACTCGGCGAAGTGCTGACGAAGTCCGCGTGGGCGGGCGAACTCGAAGGCTGGCTCACGAGTGCGCCGCGCTTCCGGCTCGTATCCGCGCCGGAGGACCAGGAGGTCTGGCTGCGTGCCTTGCGCGACTTGTCCGAGAGCGCCGTGGAGGTGACCAAGCCGTGTGAACCCGCCGCGCTCGCCAGCTTGTCCGCGCAACGGGCCGCGCGCGGTGAGAGCCTGGCGAACCTGCTTCCGGCGGAGTTCACCACGCGCTACCGGCAGCAGTTCGTGGACAGCGTGTGGATGCGCGGGCTGGGTGCGCTGGTGGCGGTGTATCTCCTCGGCGTGGCGGGGTTCTTCGCTTTCCTCTGGCAGGCGGAGACGCAGAAGCAGGATGTGGAGCAGCGCGTGGCCGGCCTCGCGGGCTCTTACACGAACGCGCTCGTCACTCGGGCGCGCATCGGAGTTTTGCAGGAGCAAATCGCGCTGAAATACGCCGCCATCGAGAGCCTCAAGGCCGTCTCCGCGAAGCTGCCCGAAGGCATGGTGCTCACCGACTTCGCCTTCCAGCGCGGCCAGAAAGTTTCCCTGCGCGGCGTGGTGCCGGCGGACCAGATTAGCAAGCTCACGGACTACAGCGCGGCATTGCAGGCCGTCACGCTCAACGGCGTCCCGCTCTTCAAGACCGTCAGTGCGCCCACGTCGCAGGGCAGCGGCGCGGCGGCGAACCAATTCAGTTGGGTCTTGAGCGGCGAACTGCGTGGCCCCGAACTCTGATGAAGAGCATTTTCGACAAATTGAACCTCGGCGCGCTGGAGCGGCGCATCGTCGTGGTCGCGATGCTGGTGCTCTTCGTCGTGGTCAACGGGATGTTCGTCTGGCCGCAGTTCAAGGACTGGAACAAGGTGCAGCTCGCCATCCGCAGGGCGCAGGCGACGCTCGACGACTATCAAAAGGAAGTGGACCAGCTCCCCAAGCTCCAGCAGAAGGAGGAGGCGCTCAAAGGCACCGGCGGCGCGCAGCTCGCATCGGCCGAGATGGCCCTGGCCCTCATGCGCGTGGTGGAGCCGAAGGTGCGCGCGGCGGGCGTGAACGTCATGTCCTACAACCCCGGCTCGGGCAGCTACGGGGCAAACACGAACAGTTACTTCGAGGAGCAGTCGCTGCGCATTGGCTTTCAGAACACCGGCGACGCCGAGCTACTCAAGTTCATGGTCTCCCTCGGCGAGAACAATTCCACCATCCGCATCCGCGACTTGACCGTGCGGCCCGACGCGTCGCAGATGAAACTGATGGGCGAGCTGACCATGGTGGCGAGCTACCAGAAGGCCGCGCCCGCCGGCAAGCAACCCTCCGCCGCAACTCCCAAACGTCCATGAAAACCACACTGGCGAGTCTCCTCCTCACCGCCCTCGCGACTGCGCTGCTGGCGCAAGTGCCGCCCCCACCCGCCGCGCCGGGGCCGCCCACCTCGGTCAGACCCAAGGCCATTGGGGTGCCGGTCCGCACTTTCGCGCCGGAAGCGCCCTCGACCGTGAGCACCGTGGGCACCAACGGCCTTCGGGTGCAAAGCGTCCCCGGAGCCACGGAGTTGCTCCCGCTGCCTTTGCCCGCTGGCACCGCGCCGGTGACGAACGCCGCGCCGCCGGCTTCGGCCGGGGCCCCGGCTGTCGGCGCAACGAGCGCCGTTACCAACCCACCGCCGCCTACCACTAGTTTGAAGGGGACCAATACCCTCAGCGTGATTGCCGCCCGCGCTGCGACCAACGTCGTGCTGAACCCGCCCGGGGAACTCACGCTGGACCCCTCCACGACGCACTTCCAAGCCACGCCGCTGGAGCAGGTCATGGAGGTCTATTCCGAGTTGACGGGTCGCACCGTTTTGCGTTCGCCGGCGGTCAACTTCGACCAGATCAAGATCACGCTCATCACCAAGACGCCGCTCACGCGCGCGGAGAGCATCCAGGCGATTGACAGCATCCTCGCGTTGAACTCGATTGCCGTCATCCCGACCGGGACGAAGTTCCTGACCGTGGTGCCCATGCAGGCGGCCTTGCAGGAGGCGGCTGCCTTCAACACCAATTCCATCCAGGAGCTGCCCGAGGCCAGCCAATACATCACGCGGATCGTGCAGGTGAAAAACGCCAAGCCCAGCGAAGTCGTCCCCGCCCTCCAGCCCTTTGCCAAGCTCAACAGCATTCTGCCGATTGACGCCACGGGCGTGCTGATCCTCCGGGACAACGCCATCAACATCAAACGCATGCTGGAGATTCTGGAGAAGATTGATGTGGTCGTGCCCTCGGACGAGGAGTTCAAGGTAATCCCGATCAACTATGCCCTCGCCGCCGATGTGGCGCAGGTGCTGGGCAGCTTCACCACGGCGGGACCCTCGGCGGGCGGCACCGCCGGGAGTCGCACCGGCGGGACTGGCTCCTCCACCACGCGACGGACCGGCACCACCTCACCGTTCGGCGGCAACGCTGGCGGTATCCCCGGAGTGACGGGGGCGGCGAACTCACCCTTTGGGACGCCGGGAGGAGTGAACCCCGGCGTGCCCGGCGCAGCTCAGCCAGGCACGGCGAACTCCGCCTTCCAGAGCCGCCTCAACCAGATCGTCAGCAACATCACAGGCGGCCGCGGGGGCGGTGCGCCGCTTTTGGGCGAGGCGAAGATCATCCCCTACGATCGGAGCAACTCGCTGCTCGTGCTGGCGAACAAGGCCGAGCTGGCCATGCTCACCCGGCTGCTCAAGGAGATTGATGTGCCGCAGCAACAGGTGCTCATCGAGGCGCTCATCTTCGAGACCGACCTCACGCACACGCGGGACATTAACTTCGGCGTGGGCCAGAAGACCGGCACCACCGGTGGCACCTTTGCGGGCAAGGGCGGCATCAACTCGATTATCAACTTCTCCACCAACACCACCGTGCTGGGCGTCGGCGCGGCCACCGGCGGCTTCGGCTACCTAGCGCAGATCGGGGCCAACTGGGCCGCCGCGATCCAGATGCTCGAGAGTGATTCCCGCACCGAGGTGCTCTCCCGTCCGCGCATTCAGACCTCGCACGCCGAGGCCGCGACCATCTTCTCCGGCGGCACCACGCCCTACGTCACCGGCAGCATCTCCGGCGCGGGCTTCGGAACGCAGCAGCAGATTCAGCAGCTCCAGATCGGCATCAACATGTCGGTCCTGCCGCTCATCACTTCCGATGGCCTCGTGGTGCTGGACATCAACCAGACCATCGAAGGTGAGAACGGGACCGTGGCCATTGACGCCAACCTGAAGGTGCCCAAGACCGTGCGCCACACCGCGCAGGCGAAGGTCGCCGTGAAGGACGGCGAGACGATCATTCTCGGGGGCCTCATTCGCACCGCCATGACGAAGAGCGTGTCCGGCGTGCCCGTGTTGAAGGACATCCCCGGCCTCGGCTCGTTCTTCCGCTCCACGAGCGAAAACCCGACGCGGAAGGAACTCATGGTGCTCATCCGCCCCACGGTCTTGAAGACGCCGGAACTCGCCTCGCTCGCCGCGCAGGCCGAGCGCCAACGCTCCGCCACCATCCGCAGCGTCGAGCGCACGGTGCTGACGGAGGAGAACAAGCTGACCAAGTCCCTCGAAGCGGAGGAGCTCAAGCGGCTCAAGAAAATCGAGGCGGACGAAATCGAGGCCCACCGCCAGAAGATGAAGGAAGAGTCCAAAGGCTCGCGCTCGCAGCCGGGGAAACCGGTCCCGCCCCCCAGCGCGCCGGCCAAGCCGAAGCCGGAGGCGACCGACCTCTTCGAGATCACGAAGCCTCCTACGCCCTGAGCGGTGCGCCGGGCTCCGCTGGGCGCTACACCCCCCACGCTGGAAACGACTTTTGAATTTGCCACGAAAGGGCGCAAAGGACGCAAAGCAAAGGCCTTTGGGTGCTGGCCCTCCGGGCAGAGAGATCGGCTCACGGGTGAGGTGAAAGACGGCCTTGGCCCCTGCCCCATTGCGCTCTGTGCGCCCTTTCGCGGCTAATCCAGCTCCACCCACTGCTTCGTCTCAGCGGATTTCAGCGCCGCGTCCGTCACGTCCTGCATCCGCGCGCCGTCGTGGAAGCTCACGCTGCACGGACGCTGCTCGCGGATGGCGTTCACGAACTCCACCGCTTGGTCGTAGCGAAAACTTACCAGCGGATCGCCCACGCCCGGATCACGCGGCGAACCGGGCCAGGTGTAGAACTCGCGCGGGATGGGTAACGCCTTGAGGCCGAGCCCGCCGAGCTTGCCGAATTGAAGTTCGTTCCAGCACCCCGTCGTGAAGCTGAAGCTGCCCTCGCTGCCATTGAGTTCAACGCGATCGGGGCTGCGCCAGCCTTCGTTCATGCCGCTGGCGAGCTTGGAGCTTTCCAGCAAGCCACTCGCGCCGCACTGGAACTCGGCGAGAATGGCCACCCAGTCATCCGTGTCGTTCGGCGCGCCGCCGCGCATCGGGGTCAGGGTCTTCAAGTTCGCCACCAGCCGCGCCATCGGGCCGATGAGGTGGTGCGCGAAGTCAATGCGGTGCGAGAGCATGTCGCCAATCTCGCCGGTGCCCGCGAGCCGCTTCTGCTGCCGCCAGCCGACGTTGCGCGTGCCCCAGTCCTGCAAGCGGCACGAGCGATAGTGATACGGCGTGCCGAGCTCGCCTTGGTCCACGAGGTGTTTCAGGTAACGCATCGCCGGCACGAAGCGGTAGGTGAACGCGGTCATGTGGCGCACGCCGGCCTGGTCGGCTTCAGTGGCCATTTGGTGCGCGTCGGCGGCGTTGAGGGCGAGCGGCTTCTCGCTGAGGACGTGCTTGCCCGTGCGCGCGGCGGCGATGGCGACGGGTGGGTGAAATGCGTTGGGCGTGGCGATGATGAGCGCATGGATGTCGTCCCGGCTCACGATGTCCTCCCACTTCGTCGAGACGACCGGCGCGCCGGTCTGCTGGCGAGCGGCTTCGAGCGTGGCGGGGTTCGCGTCGCAGAGCGCGTGGACCTTCACGTCCGGGCACAGCGCGAGGCCGGGGAGATGGTTTTGGAGCGTGATGCCGCCGGTGCCGATGATCGCGAAGTTCAGTGTGCTCATGTAAAAAGCGGTTGCGAGTATGCCGGGCGATAATTCAAAGGCAAGCGACCGGGCAGCCGAGCTCAACTCGGGGATGACGCGAGTCCGGCGGCCCGGCGACGCAACTGCCCGCACGCCGCGTCAATGTCCGGCCCGCGCGAGCGGCGGAAGTGGGCGACGAGTTTCCGCGCGCGCAGCACGTCGGCGAACGCCTCGGACGCCGCCTCGGAGGACGGCTCATAGGCAATGCCGCGCAGGCTCAGGCCGGTGGGGTTGTAGCGCAGCAGGTTGATGTGCATCCGCCGGGAGCCGAGCAACTCAGCCAGGAGGTTCGCGTGCTCCAAGGAGTCGTTCACCCCGGCGAGCAGGCAATACTGAATCGTCACGGGCCGGCCGCGCCGGGCTTGGAAGCGGTCCGCTGCTGCGAGGATGTCCGCGATGGGGAAGCGCTTTCCCATCGGCAGCAGCCGGGCGCGCGTGGCGTCGTCGGGCGCGTGGAGTGAGACGGCGAGGTGGAAGTTCAGGCCCGTGGCCGTGAGCGCCTCGATGCCCGGCACGATGCCGACGGTGGAGACGGTGATTTGCCGCCAGCCCAGCGCGCCGAGGGCGTTGTCCGCGAGTCGGCGCACGGCGGCGAGGACGGGTTCGAGGTTGAGCAACGGCTCGCCCATGCCCATGAAGACCACGGTCTGGAGTTTGCGCCCGACGGCCTGCGCCTCGCGGCGCAGGGCGAGGAACTGCTCCACGATTTCGCCCGCTGTGAGGTTGCGCTCGAAGCCGGTTTTGGTCGTGGCGCAGAAGTCGCAACCCATCGCGCAGCCGACCTGCGACGAGAGGCAACCCGCCGCCCGGTCCGCGCGGAAGTCGGGCATCAGCACCGATTCCACGGTGCGCCCGTCGCCGAGGCGGAGGAGCAGTTTGGTCGTGCCATCCGCCGCGACTTGCCGCTCGGCCAAGCTTGCCGCCATGGGAGCAAACTCGGAGCGCAACCGCTCGGCCAGCCCCTGCGGCAGCCCTAGGGCGGGCGAGGTGACGCCGTCGCCGGCATAGAACGCCCGCAGCACGCGCGCCGCGTGGCTGGGCTTGTAGCCCCAGGCGGCGAACTGCTCCGCGAGCGCGGCGGGTTCGAGGTCAGCGAGCGCAGTCATGTGGGCGAGGCTCCCGTGCTTGGGGTTGGAATATCACTGCGGCTGACTCTACGGAGCGAGGCCGGGCGCGCACGCACAAAGCCTCGGCGGCTTGCGCCCCGCTGGTAGTGGCGCAGGCGTCCTCGCCTGCGTTTGTCCGGCGGGTGGCTCGCCCGCCACTGCCGACGGCAACCGGGACGGTTGCCAGACTGGGGAACAGCCGGGACAGCTGCTCCACTATCTCAGCGAGGCAGCCCACAGTTGTTTTCCCGCCGCCGAACGGCTACACCACGCGGCGCATGACCTTGACTCCCAACCGTCGCTTGGCGCTTGTGGCCATCGTGACGCTGGTGCTGGACCAGCTCACGAAGTTCGCCGTGCTGCGCTTCCTGGGCTACGCGCAGGAGCGGGTGGTGGTCGAGGGCTTCTTCAAGTTCGTCCACTGGGGCAACACTGGCGCGGCGTGGAGTATGTTTCACGGAAACAACGAACTGCTCACCGTCATCGCGCTCCTGGCGCTGCTGGCGCTCTTCCTCACGCGCCACCACTTCGGCCTGGAACGGCCGCTCGGCCAGTGGTCGCTCGGGCTGATGTTCGGCGGCATCGTCGGCAACATCGTCGACCGCCTAGTGCATAAGCACGTCGTGGACTTCATCTACTTCCACGTCCAGACCCGCAGCGGCAACGAGGCGGGTTTCCCGGCCTTCAACATCGCCGACAGCGGCATCTGCGTCGGCGTGGGCCTGATGTTCCTGCTCTCGTGGCAAATGGAGGAGAAGCCGGCGGCCCAACCCGCCGTCACTCCGCTGGAAACTGCCACCAAGGAATCCACCGCTGCACCGTCGAAGTAAGCCATGAAACCTGCGTTGCGCCTGCCGCCCACTAATCACTACTTACTAATCACTCTGCTCGCCCTGCTCGGTAGGGCAGCTCTGCACGCGGCGGACCCGGCCTCGCAGCTCATCTCCCCGCACTTCACCCCGCCTGCCGAATACGCCGGCCAGCTCGGCAACTACCGCTCCCCGCTGCTCTTCAACGACGGCTCGCCGGTGAAGACCGTCGCCGACTGGCCGCGTCGCCGCGCGGAGATTCTCACCCAATGGCACGGCCTCATGGGCGCGTGGCCGCCCGTGCTGACCCAGCCCAAGGTGGAGTTCCTCGCCGAGAGCCGACGGGAAAATTTCCTCCAGCTCCGCGTCCGGATTGAACTCGCCCCCGGCCAATTCGGCGAAGGCTGGCTGCTCCTCCCCGACGGCAAAGGCCCTTTCCCCGCCGTGCTCGTGCCCTTTTACGAACCGGAGACGAGCATTGGCTTGGGCAAGAGCCAGGACCGGGACTTCGCCCTGCAACTTACGCGGCGCGGTTTTGTGAGCCTGAGCATCGGCTCGCCCGGCGGCGACGCGCGCAAGCCCGAGCCGGGCAAGGAAGTCTGGCAACCGCTCTCCTTCCTCGGCTACATCGGCGCGAACTGCTGGCACGCGCTGGCGAACCTCCCGCAAGTGGACGCGAAGCGCATCGGCGTGGCCGGCCACAGCTACGGCGGCAAGTGGGCGATGTTCGCCTCGTGCTTCTACGACAAGTTCGCCGCCGCCGCGTGGAGCGACCCCGGCATCGTCTTCGACGAGCCGCGCGGCAACGTGAACTACTGGGAGCCGTGGTATCTGGGCCGCGACCCGCAGGTCACGCGCAAGCCCGGCCTCATCCGTGCCGACAGCCCGCGCACGGGCGCTTACAAGTTGATGATGGAGCAGGGCCACGATCTCCACGAAGTCCACGCGCTGATGGCCCCGCGCCCGTTCCTCGTGAGCGGCGGCAGCGAGGACGCGCCGAGCCGCTGGGTGCCGCTGAACCACACCATCGCCGTGAACGCCCTGCTCGGCGTGAAGGACCGCGTGGCGATGACGAACCGCAAGGAGCACTCGCCCAACCCCGAGTCCAACGCCCAGCTCGTGGCGTTCTTCGAGCACTTTCTGAAGCCGGCGAAGTAGGTCAGCGCGTCCCGCCTGTCTCTCTAACTTTCTGCTGTCGCTCAAGCGGTTCCCCAAGATGGAGGTCAGGCTGGAAGCCCCGACCTACTTCGCCTAGACCCCGATCAATCCAGCGGAAACACCGGACGACGAATGCGGCGGTAGGGGAGCGAGCGGACGTTGCTCGTGCAGGGGCCGGGCGTGTCCACCCACAGCATCCGCGCGGCGATCGGGTCGTAAACCCGGCGGTGGGCGACGGCGGCCTTCACGGCGATGAAGGAGAAGTCCTTCGGCTCCAAGCCTTGGCTGCGCCACTGGCCGAGGTCGAAGGGTGGCGTCTTGCGGCTGGTGAGGAGGAGTGTCACTTCGCCGTGGCGCACCACGGCGCACGGGCCCATGTCGAAGGCGTCGCCGCACATCGAGGCGAGGTGGCTGTGCTTGTCTTCCAGCTTGAAGCGGCCGTCGCGGCGCGAAAGTAACTCGACTTCGAGCGTGAGCGGGCCGGCGTCGAGCCGGCTGCCCTTGCCGCCGAGGGCCAAGGTCACGCGCGCACCGAGCGGCAGCGCGGCGAGCTGGGCGACGGCGGCGGGGTCGTTGAGGGCCAGGGCGCAGTTGGGCAGGCGGTGGCGGAGCAGCGCGCGGAGCAGACCGGTGCCGTCACCGGGCGCGCCGCCGCCGATGTTCTCCGAGGGCTCGACGAGCACGGTGAGGCCGGGGGGCGCGGGCAGGAGCTTCGCGAGCACTTCGTCCACGGGCGACTCGGTGGCGTTGCCGAGTTCCTTCTTGCGCAGGGCGAGCGCGGAGAGTTCAGCCAGCACGGCGCGGGCGGTGGCTGCGCTGGCCGTGGTGCAGGCGGAGAAACTCACGCCGGTGTCATGCGTGTCGGCGAACGCGAAGCCGGCCACGACGTTCGCGGCCCAAATCTCCGGGTGGGCTGACTCGAGGCTCCGGGCCAGCGCCTCCAAGCCGCGCATCGGCTCGTTCGCCGTGCAGACGCCGGTGGGCGGCCACACCACGGGCGTGGGCTCGAAGACCATGCGCGGGACTTCGCCGGTCGTGAGGCAGCGTTGCAGGAGCGTCGCGGCGCGCACGGCGGACTCGCGGCCGTCGGTGTGCGGGTTCTCGCGATAGGCGACGAGGCAGTTCGTGTGCGCGGCCATCGCCGGGGAGAAGTTCGCGTGCAGGTCGAAGACGCCGAAGACGGGGACGCGCTCGGCACCCGGCAACGCGCGGAGCCGTGCGAGCAACTCACCCTCCACATCGGGCAGCGACGCCGAGACCATCGCGCCGTGGAGCACGAGGTAGATGCCGTCCACGCCGCGCGCCAACTCCGGCTCGATGCGCTGGCGGAACTCGCGCCAGAAGGTTTCCACGACTTCGTCCGTCACCGTCGCACTGGGCGAGGCGCGGAAGTCGGCGGTGGGCAGCACGGTCCAGCCGAAGCCCTTGGCAGCTTCGAGCACACCGCCCATCGGCGAGGCGTCGCCGGCGCAGGCGAGCAGTTCGTTGCCCAGCCGCACCTCGAAGTCCGCGAGGTCGGTGGAGCCGTCGAGGAAGGTGTGCGTTTCGTGGAAGAGGCCGGCGAGGAGGACGCGCATGGGAGGAGGAGATTTAGCCGCGAGAGGGCGCAGAGAGCGCAAAGGGAAAACGAGGGTTGAGCGGCTGTTTCATCTCTTTGCGTTCTCTGTGTTCTTTCGCGGCCAACTCAGAGGATTCCATACTTGCGGAAGACTTCGCCGACGGGGACGCCCCGCGCGAGTTCCTCGCGGACGACGTTTTCTCC
>JAYTIO010000655.1:0-9000 GCA_043731805.1 Pedosphaera sp.
GAGTTCGAGCAACCGCAGATGGGCCTGCCCTTCCGCATCGTGCTCTACGCCGAGAGCCAAGCCCATGCCGACACCGCCGCCCGCGCCGCCTTCGCTCGCGTCGCTCAGTTGAATCGGGTCTTCAGCGACTACGAGGACGACAGTGAGTTGACCCTGCTCTCCCACAGCTCCGGCAGCGGTCGCGCGGTGCCCGTGAGCGACGAACTCTGGCGGCTGTTGAACGTCGCGGAAGCCACGTCGCGGCGCTCCGACGGCGCGTTCGACATCACCGTGGGCCCGCTCGTGCAAGTCTGGCGGCGCGCCCGGCGGCAACGCGAATTGCCCACGCCCGAAGTTCTCGCCGAAGCCAAGGCGCGCGTCGGCTGGCAGCACGTTGTCCTCGATCCACACACGCGCACCGCGAAGCTGCTCGTGCCCGGAATGCGCCTCGACCTCGGCTCCATCGCCAAGGGCCGCGCGCTCGACGAAGCGCTCCGCGTGCTGCGCGACCACGGCACCACGCGCGCGCTCGTCACGGGCAGCGGCGACATGGCCATCGGCGACCCGCCACCCGGCCGCGCTGGCTGGCGCATCGAACTCGCGCCGCTCGATGTTCCGGGTGCCCCGCCCACGCGCTTCCTCTCGCTGCGCAACTGCGGCTTCGCCACCTCCGGCGACCTGTTCCAGCACGTCGAGCTTGGCGGCAAGCGCTACTCGCACATCGTGGACCCGCACACCGGCTTGGGCATGACCGACCACAGCCTCGTCGTCGTCATCGCGCCCGATTGCGCGACGGCGAACAGCCTCTCCACCACCACCTGCGTCGTCGGTCCGGACCGCGGGCTGGCCTTGGTCGCAGCCACGCCCGGCGCGTCCACCCGCGTCGTGCGCCTCCCCGGCGAACGGGTCGAAGCCACGGAGTCCCCGAGCTTCGCGCGCTTCTACGAGCGGTAGGGCGGCGCGTTCCGCCCGGCCCGGTCACATCAGGCTCACGGGGTCAATGTCCACCGTCAGCGTGACATCGTCGGGCAACTCCACCTGTTCGAGCAGCTTCGCCAGGACCTTACTCACGCGCGGCATCTGCTTGGTGCGCAGCATGAGCTGATAGCGGTAGAAGGTCTCGGCACGCAGCAGCGGGGCAGGGGCGGGACCGGAGAGGATGAGGTCGCGGAGCGGAGCGCTCGGGGCTGAGGCAGGTGAGAAAGTGGGAGAGTGAGAAAGTGGGAAAAGTCCGAGCGTGTCCCCACTCACTGTTTCACTTTCCCGCTTTCCCACTTTCCCACCTGCTCCACTCCCACCTGCAAGACTCTCCAGTTCCCGCGTCACATACTCCGCCATGAGCTTCACCTTCTCCTCGTTGCGGCCTTTGAACGTGAGCATCGCGAGGCGGCTGGCCGGCGGGTAGTTGAGCTGCTCGCGGAACTCGATCTCCTGCTCGTAGAAGCCGATGAAGTCGTGGCGGCGCGCGTATTGAATCGCCGGATGAAAGGGCGTGAAGCTCTGCACGAAGACTTCGCCCTCCACCTCGCCGCGACCGGCGCGACCGGAGACTTGCGTGAGCAACTGAAAGGTCCGTTCGCCCGCGCGGAAATCCGGGATGTGCAGGCTGAGGTCGGCGTGGATGACGCCGACGAGCGTGACGTTCTCGAAGTGCAGGCCCTTCGCAATCATCTGCGTGCCCACGAGGATGTCGGTCTTGCCGGCCTTGAAGTCGCCCAGCACGCGGCGGTAGTCCTCCTTGCGCTTCATCAGGTCGGAATCCATCCGCGCGATGCGGGCGCGCGGGAAGAGCTTCGTCAGCGTCTCCTCCACGCGCTCGGTGCCGAGGCCCGCGTAACGAATGGCGGCGCTGCGACACTTCGGCTCCGGGCAAGCGGTGGGCGCGGGAGCTTCGTGGCCGCAGATGTGGCAACAAATCTTCTGGGCCTTGCGATGGTAGGTGAGGGCGACGCTGCAGTTCGGACACTCGGCCACGAAGCCGCACTGCGGGCACTGGAGCGAGCTGGAGTAACCGCGTCGGTTCAGGAAGAGCATCGTCTGCTCGCGGCGTTCGAGGCGCTTGGTGATGGCTTCCTTGAGTTCCTCCGAGAAGATGGGCGTGCCCTTTTCCTTCCGCGCGGCCTGCCGCATGTCCACGACGCGGACGATGGGCATCTTCTTGTCGTCGGCGCGGAGCTTGAGTTCGAGCAGCGCGTATTTGCCGCGCTGGACGTTGTAGAAGCTCTCCATCGAAGGCGTCGCCGAGCCGAGCACGACGACGGCGTTGTCCATCTGCCCGCGCACGACGGCGACATCGCGCGCGTGGTAGCGCGGGGCTTCCTCCTGTTTGTAGGAATGCTCGTGCTCCTCGTCCACGATGATGAGGCCGAGCGGCTCGACGGGCGCGAAGATGGCCGAGCGCGCGCCGATGACGATGCGCGCGCGGCCCTGGCGAATCTTGTGCCACTCGTCGTGGCGCTCGCCGGAGCTGAGGTGCGAGTGGAGCACGGCGACTTGCGTCTGAAGCGGGCCGTGGCTGAAGCGCGCCTTGAAGCGCTCGACCGTCTGCGGCGTGAGCGCAATCTCCGGCACCAGGACGATGGCTCCCTTCCCTTGCGCCAGCGCGTGCGCGATGGCCTGAAGGTAAACCTCCGTTTTCCCCGAGCCGGTGACGCCGTGGAGGAGAAAAGTAGCAGGTGAGGAAGTGGGAGAGTGAGCAGGTGGAAGAGGACGTTCGGACGCCGTCTCACTTTCTCGCTTTCCCACTTTCTCACCGGCTCCGGTTCCCTCGTCCATCCGCTCGCAGATAACGGCCAGCGCCTTCGCCTGCTCCGCGTTCATCGTCAGCGACTCGGTGCGGCTGATGACGTCCTTCGCGTAGGGGTCGCGCTCGGAGACTTGGTTGGTGATGAGGACGAGGTGCTTGTCCTCGAGGCGGCGGACGGTCTCGGCGGTGGTCTCGGCAAGTTCGAGGAGTTCCTGGAGCGGCATCTCGCGGCGCTCTTCGAGGAGGCTGAGAATCTCCTGCTGCCGCTTGGTGAGCTTGGGGGGCTCGCCGGTCGGAGGGATCAGACGGACGAAGAGGCGTTCGCGCCAGCCGTCCTGCTCGCGGCGCACGACCTCCGGCAGCACGCTCTTTAAGGCGGTCTCCGGCGCGCAGCAGTAGTAGTCCGCAATCCAGCGCGCGAGCTGGAGCACGCGGGGCGTGACCAGGGACTGCTTACCGACGACGCCGGTGAGGTGACGGAGGTTCGTGTGCGTGGACTGCTCAGTGAGGGCTGTGACGCAGCCCAAGACCTGTCGGTGGCCGAAGGGAACTTTTACCCGCGAGCCGACCTCCACCCGCCCGACCAGCTCCGGCGGGATGGCGTAATCGAACTCCCGGCGAAGGGCGATCTCGAGGGTGACGCGGGCGATCATGAACGAGTTGAGAGTTGGGGAGTCGAGAGTTGAGAGTCAAGGGAGGCGGAGTAGAGCGCAGGTCGGTTTTTGGAAGGGGCACAATGCACAAACGCAACGCCAACCTCGCGGGCAGCCGCTCGGAGTTCGGGTTTAACTCGGGCTTAGACCGACCGGCACCAACGGCCGTTCGGAATTCATCCGTGCCTATCCGGGGTTTCTCAATCCCACCACGGGCGCAGCCGCCGCGCGCCGATCACGCCGGTTGCAGCACGCGCAGCGTCACGCCCTTCACGAAGGGTTTCACCTTCACGCGGTAGTCGGCCATGTGCGGGGCCGTGAGATGGGCTTCGAGCGCGAGCACGTCCGACCACTGCTCGATGATGACAACGGTGTCGTCGCCGAGGCGGGCTTGCACGGGGATGCTCGTGGGGCAGTCCACCGCCGGGGCATACGCGAGGCAGCCGAGCTCGGCGTGGACGAGCGGCATGAGGGCGTGGAATTCGCGGAGGAAGGCGGCGCGCTGGCCGGGCTGCACTTCGATGGTCGCCAGGACATGAATCATGCGCGTATCAGCGCGCGGGGACGGGGGCGGAGTCAAGCCGTTCCATGAGGCGACAGTGCATCAGTTCGCACTTCTGGTAGGGCGAGTGTCCTCGCGAGCCGGCTTGGCAGGAGCCTCGCCCTACCAAAGCGAGGTGATCACGAACCGAAGCGCCGCGTGGGGATCGAATTCAGCGCCACGCTTCCAGCACGCGCGGCCGGCCGGTGAGGTCGCGGTGGAGGGCGATGGCACGCCAGCCGGAGTCGTTGAAGAGGCCGGGCAGCGCGGCTTCCTGCCCATCACCGAACTCGGCGAAGAGGCCGCCGCCGGCGTTTAGCCACGCGGGCGCTTCGTTCGCGAGCAGTCGGTAGAAGTCTAGGCCGTCCGCGCCGCCGTCCAGCGCGGCGCGCGGGTCGAAGTCGCGCACCTCGGGAGGCAGTGTGGCGAGGTCGGCAGTCGGGATGTAAGGCGGGTTCGAGACGACGAGGTCGAAGCGCAGGTCCGCCGGCAGCGCGCGGAAGCCATCGCTCAGGTGGAACGTCAAGCGCTCGGTCAGGGCGTGGCGGGCGGCGTTCTGCCGCGCGAGGTTCAGCGCGGCTTCCGAGAGGTCCAGGGCGTGGACGCGCGCGCGCGGGCATTGCACGGCGAGGGTGACGGCGAGGCAGCCGGTGCCGGTGCCGAAGTCGAGGGCGTGGGGCGTGGGGGAAGCGCACTTCGCTAGGGCGGCGGCGGCGAGTTCGGCAAGCGTCTCGGTCTCCGGGCGGGGGATGAGCGCCGCTGGAGTGACGGCGAGTTCCAGCCCGAAGAAGTTCGTGGTGCCGACGAGGTGCTGGAGCGGCTCACGCTTGGCGCGGCGTTGCACGAGCGACCGGAGCGCGGCGGTTTCCGCCTCGGTGAGCGCGCGGTCGTGGTTCAGGTAAAGCTGCAGCCGGGGCAGCTTGAGCAGATGGGCGAGCAGCAACTCGGCGTGCAGGCGCGGCGAGTCCACGCCGTGGCGTTGCAGGAACTCGGCGCTGCGCTGGATGACTTCGCGAACCGTCACAGCGGCAGCATAGGGGACTGGGCGGGCGGGCCGAAGGCATTTCACGGTGCGTCGCAGAGTTGGCGCTTGCACGCGGACCGTGGTCCGCGCAGAACCCCATCCGTCCATGCCGAGTATTTTCATTGTCGCAACTGCCGCGCTGAACCGCGCCAGGCTTGCGCGCCAACCCGTCCGGCGGGGCGACGCGGTGGGGCGATGGAACCCGCCGCCCGCCGCCGCCCCCAGGCCATGAGTCTGGAACCTTCTCCCACGGCGCGCTTGCAGCTCCCGGCGGACGTCGCGGCGCTGCGCACGCTGCGGCACGACCTGCGCATGCCCATCAACCCGATCCTCGGCTTCTGCGAGTTGATCGTGGACGAGGCGGGTGCCGCGGCCCCGCGCCGTTCATGGGTGGGGTGCAGGCGCTGCACGCCATTGGCCAACGGATGCTGAAGCTCACCAACGAGGTGTTCTCCGAGCAGCCATCGTCATTGCACCAGCTCACTTGTGCGGAGCTGCTGAAGCTGTGCCGCGTGCCCGCCGGGGAGGTGGCGGCGCTTTGCACCCGTCTGGAGCAGGAGGCCAATGCCGCTGCGCGGCCGGTCGCGGCCGAGGATTTGCGGCGCATCGGCGTCGCCACGGGCCGGTGGCTGGCGCAGATCGAGAAAACGCTGGCGCGGAACGGCCGGTGAGGCGGGCGCCCGGTTTGCACGTCGCTCAACTGCGCGGGCCGAAGACGCTGCCGAGCACCACGTCGCGCGTCTTCCACACGAGCGACATGGTCATGGAGACGGGCACGAGCACGAGCACGACCACGAGGGCGAAGCGGCTGCGCGCGGTTTGCCCGATTTCCAGCAGTTCGATGACCGCCGGCGGCAGCGACTTGAACTCCGCCAGCAGGTGGTAGCCGCCCATGAGCACGAGGCCCGTCACCATCAGCGCTAGGTTCAGCCGCGTGAAGAAGCGCGTGTCGGCGCGGAGGGTTTCATCCGGCAGCATGGCGACGAGGCGCTGGAGCACGAAGTTGAGCTGGTAGAGGAAAAGCAGCCCGGTGAAGGCGAGGGCCAGGACGGTTTGGAAGTAATACGCCTCCCTCGGCAGCCGGCTCCAGAAATACACGAAGGGCGCGAGGCCGAAGTTCACCAGCGCGAGGAGTTGCGCGCGTTCGAGCACGGTCTGCCACTCCCGCTCCTGTGGCTGGAACCGCGCCAGCTCGCAGACGCCGAAGAGCAGCATCCCGGTCGTGACGATGGGCGGCGCGCAACCGAGCGCGCGGGGAAACTCCGCCACCGACATGAGCACGCAGATGAGCAGCGTGGTGGGCAGGCCCCAGAAGACGGCGGTGAGACCGCGGACCAGGTGCCGGAGGGAGGGCAGGAGGTCGGCGTTCATCATCGGGGGAGCTGGTTTGGGATTTGGCCATTGGAGCTTGAAGCTGGTTGCAACCGCTCCCGCCGCTCAGAACGTGAGATACGTGTAGTCCTTCAACCCGCGCTCGTAGTCATCGAGCAGGCGCATGCCTTCGCTGGGCTTCATGCGGTCCGTCTTGATGGCGTCGTCCACCTGCGCCTTCATCAGGCGCTTGAGTTCGTTCTCGTCGTATTGCACGGCGGCGAGCGTCTGGACGATCGTGTTGCCCTCGATGATTTCCTCGATGTAGTAGCCGGTGGGCTCGTCGGGTTCGAGGAAGACGTGGACCTCGTTGACGCGGCCAAAGAGGTTGTGGAGGTCGCCCATGATGTCCTGATACGCGCCCATCAGGAAGAAGCCGAGGTAGTAAGGCTCCTGCTGGCCGTTGCCGTTGGTGATGAGTTCGTGCAACGGCAGGGTGTCGCGCACGTCGCGCAGATCAATGAACTTGTTGATCGCACCGTCGGAGTCGCACGTGATGTCCACCAAGGTGCCTTCCTTCTGCGGTCGCTCGTCGAGCCGCGCGATGGGCATGATGGGGAAGAGCTGGCCCAGCGCCCAGTGGTCGAGCAGTGACTGAAACACGGAGAAGTTGCAAAGATACTGGTCGCCGAGCAGGTCCTCCAGCTTGCGGATTTCCGCCGGGATATAAGCCTGGCCCTTGAAACTGGCGACGACGGCCTGGCTGATTTCCCAGTAGAGCGTCTCAATCTTCGCTTTGTCCGGCAGCTCCAGCAGCCCGAGCGTGAACATCTGGTGCGCGTCTTCCTTGCGCTCCTCGGCGTCGTGATAGGCCTCGAGCTTGTTGAGCTTCGCGAGGTTCTTCTTGATGTCGAGCAGCTCGCGGACGAGCGCGTGCTCGGTGTCGCCGAAGGTCAACGCGTCGCCGCCCTTCGTCTTCGCGATGGTGCCGAACACCTCGACCAGCAGCACGGAATGGTAGGCCACGATGCCGCGCCCGCTCTCGCTGACGATGTTCGGGTGCGGCACCTTCTCCGCGTTGCACACGTCGGCGATGTAGTAAACGATGTCGTTCGCGTATTCTTGGAGCGAGTAGTTCGTCGAGGAGTCGAACGCGCTGCGGGAGCCGTCGTAGTCCACGCCGAGACCGCCGCCCACGTCCAAGTATTCCACCGGGAAACCCATCTTGTGCAGCTTCGCGTAGAAGCGCGACGCCTCCTGCACGGCCTTCTTCACCGTGAGGATGTCCGGCACCTGCGAGCCGATGTGGAAGTGCAGCAGCTTGAAGCAATGCTCCAGCTTCTCCGCGCGCAACAGCTCCGTGGCCGCGAGCAACTCCGCCGTGCTCAGGCCGAACTTCGCGTTCTCTCCGCCGCTCTCCGCCCACTTGCCCGCGCCCTTGCTCGCGAGCCGCGCGCGGATGCCGATGAGAGGTTCCACGCCCACCTGCCGCGATACCGCGATGATTTGTTTCAGCTCCTCGAGCTTCTCCACGACCATGATGACCTGCTTGCCGAGCTTGATGCCCATCAGCGCCATGCGGATGAACTGTGCGTCCTTGTAGCCGTTGCAGATGATGAGGCTGCCCATCTGGTTCTGCATCGCGAGGCCGGCGAAGAGCTCCGGCTTGCTGCCCACCTCGAGGCCGAAGTTGAACGGCTTGCCCGCATCGAGGATCTCCTCCACGACCTCGCGGAGCTGGTTGACCTTGATGGGGAAGACGCCGCGATACTGGCCGTTGAAGTTGAACTCCGTGATGGCGTTGCGGAACGCCTTGTTAATCGCCTCGACGCGGTGCCGGAGAATGTCCTGAAACCGGATGAGCAGCGGGAACTTCAGCCCTCGAGACCGCGCCTCCTCCACGATGTCCGTGAGGTCCACGCCCACGCCGGCTTCCTGAAGCGGGCGGGCGACGACATGCCCGGCGTCGTTGATGTCGAAGTAGCGCGCGCCCCAGCGGTCAATGTTGTAGAGGGTGCGGGCGTCCTGGATGGACCAAGCAGCGGGGCCGGCAGCAGAGGTTTCGCTCATTTTTCGTTCAATTGGCGCGAACTATAGAAACCGAATTCCCGAATGCAATAGGCGGGATGGAAAATTCTCGGGGGAGGGGAAAGCATTCAGTGTTCAGTCTTCAGTGAGGAACCGCACGCGGGTCGCTCACGGAACACGGAATACTTTTCCTTGCCCACCGCCCCCACTTCTCCCGACACTGCGCGCCAGCAAACAACCACTCAACCCAAAGGCACACCATGTCCGTCCGTCGTCTCCCCGTTTACATCCTCGCCGACTGCTCCGGCTCCATGAACGGCGCCCCTATCGAGTCCGTGAAGTCCGGCATCCGCTCCCTCCACAGCGAACTCATGGGCGACCCCAGCGCCGTCGAGTGCGCCTACCTCAGCGTCATCACCTTCGACGCCAACGCCCAGCAAATCGTCCCCCTCACCGAGCTCACCAGCTTCGTCCCGCCCGACATCCGGGCCGGCGGCACCACCTCCTTCGGCGCGGCCCTCAAGCTCCTCATGGACTGCGTGGACCGCGAAGTCCAGAAGACCACCCCCGAGAAGAAGGGCGACTGGAAACCCCTCATCTTCATCTTCACCGACGGCGAGCCGACCGACGACTGGGAAGCCCACGCCGCCACCGTCAAGCAGCGCCGCCCCGGCAACCTCATCGCCGTGGCCTGCGGCGAAAAGGCCGACCCCGACGT
>JAYTIO010000656.1:0-1642 GCA_043731805.1 Pedosphaera sp.
AGGTCCAGCTCCTGGCCGCTGGTGATGGTGGCGAGGGTTTCGCGGATGCGCTGCTGGTCGGAGTAGGTGAAGCGGTTGAAAACGCCGATGGCTTCCTCGATGCGTTCGAGCAGCAGGCGTTCGCCGGGGGAACTCTGCCGCTCGGCGAACGCGCCGAAGTTCACCGGGATGAGCCGCGTGCCGGCGATGCGCTCGCGGAGGGTCTGGAGCGCATGGAGGCGGTCGGCGAGGGGGACCAGCTCGGTGTCCGCGATGGTGTCGGTGGCGCGGGCGAGCAGGTAGGCGAGGCCGATTTGCGGACGGACGGGGCGCGGCAGGACGCGCAGGGTGAGGTAGAAGGAACGCGAGACATCGCGCAACAGCGCCGTGAGCAGCGGCGATTGCGGATGTGGAATGGCGGTGGCGTCGTAGCCGGTCTCGCTCATGCGGCCAAAGCGGTTGGTTGCACAACTCAGCCGCAGCTTCCTCAACTTGCGGAAACGACGGTGCGCGGAAGATGGGGGAGATAGAGCGAAGTTCAAAGTTCAAAGTGCAGGACGCACTGTTCGCTTGGTTTGGAGCGGAGGTTCCCTGAAGGTCACGCCATGCACGAAGACAAGTTCATCCACTTGAAGGACGCCGAGGGGAGCCTCGCCGTCATCGCGCCCGAACTCGGTGGCTGGCTGCTGCGTTACGCGCGTCACACGACGCAGCACGGGCTCGTGGACGCGCTGCATTTCGGTCAGGCGGTCGTGGACCGCTACCCGAAGGAGATGTGGGCGGGGAATCCGCTGCTGTTCCCGATGGTGAGCTTCAACCACCTGCCTGGCCGCGAGCATCACTACGCCTGGGGCGGCCGCGAATTGGCGCTGGGGCAGCACGGCTTCGGGCGGCGCTCGGTGTGGAGCGTGGTGGCGCGCAGCGAGTCGGCGCTGACGATGGAACTGGCGGACAGCGAGGCGACGCGCGCGGTTTATCCGTTCGTCTTTCGACATCGCGTGACTTACCGGCTGGAGGGTGGGCGGCTGCACTACGAGCAGACGGTGGAGAATCGCGGCGCGGAGCCGATGCCCTTCAGCACGGGGATTCATCCCTACTTCCAAGTGCCGCTCACGCCGCGCGGCGAGCGGAACCGGTGCTTCGTGCGCATCCCCGCGTGCGATCACCTAACGGCGGACGCCCGCTACAAGCACTTCACAGCGGCGGCGCAACCGGCGCAGGAACTGCCCGTGGCGCAGGACGCCTCCGGCACGTTGTTCTTCGGCGAGTTTTCGAAGCGGGAACTCGCGCTCGTGGACCCGGCCAGCGAACTGGAAATCATCCTCAACTGGCAGGCCGCTCCGCAGCACCGGTTCTGCGCGCTGTGGTCGCGCACGACCGACGCGCCGTTCTACTGCCTTGAGCCGTGGAGCGCGCTGCCGAACTCTTTCACCCGTGCCCTGCCGGGCGAGGTCATCGTGCTGGCACCGGGGGAGACTTTTCGCGCGGCCATGTGGATGGAGTTGCGCGCGACGGCGTAAGACGGCGGTCACAGGCCGCCGCTACAACTGCGCCGTTGCCACGCCCTCGCCGCTTCGCTAGGGTCCGGCGCCATGAAGATCGTTCAAAAGACCATTGCTCAACTCTCGCTCCTGCTCGCCCTCGCCTCGGGCGCGTTGTTCCT
>JAYTIO010000657.1:0-2110 GCA_043731805.1 Pedosphaera sp.
CGGGGAAGCCGCAGCAATACATCGCCATCCGCACCGACATCACCGAGCGCAAGCGCGACGAGACGCGGCTCGCCGAGTTGGCGCAGTCCCTCGCCGAGAAGAACAAGGAGCTGGAATCCATCGTGTATATCGCCTCGCACGATCTCCGCTCGCCGCTGGTCAACATCCAGGGCTTCAGCAAGGAACTCGCGCGCTCGTGCGATGACTTGCGCACGAAGCTCGGCGCGACCCCCGGCCCGGCCATCCCCAAGTCCGAACTCCACGCCGCGCTGACCGAGGACATCCCGGAGTCCCTCGCGTTCATCCAGGCGGGCGTGGCCAAGATTGATGCGTTGCTGGCCGGCTTCCTCCGCTTCTCCCGGCTGGGCCGTGCCGCGCTGAACGTCGAGCCGCTCCAGATGAACGCCATGCTTCAGCAGGTTGCGCAGGTGATGGAGTTCCAGCTCCAGCAGGCCGGGGCGAAGCTCGACATTGGTGAGCTCCCCGACTGCCTCGGCGACGCCACGCAAATCAACCAAGTCTTCTCCAACCTCCTCGACAACGCGGTGAAGTATCTCGCCCCGCAACGCCCCGGCCACCTCCGCGTCACCGGCCGCGTCGAGAACGGGCGTGCCCTCTACTCCGTCACTGACAACGGTCTCGGCATCGCCCCGGAGCACCAGCCCAAGGTGTTCGAGATTTTCCACCGGCTGAACCCGGCGGAAGGCAACGGCGAAGGCCTGGGCCTGACCATCGCGCAGCGCATCCTGGAGCGGCAGCACGGGAAGCTATGGGTCGAGTCCGAGCTAGGCCGGGGCAGCACGTTTTCTGTGAGCTTGCCCGCCGTCGGGCTGAAAGGCTAAATGCCCACCATGACCAAGGAAGTTGTAATCCTCATCGCCGATGACGACGACGGGCATGCGGTGCTCATCCAGCGAAACCTTGCTCGCGTGGGCCTGCACAACCCCATCCAGCGCTTCGCCAACGGCCAGGAAACCCTCGACTTCCTCTTCCGCCGCGGCCCCGGCCCGCACCGCCTCACGGACACGGCGTATCTGCTGCTGCTCGACATCCGCATGCCCAAGGTGGACGGCGTGGATGTGCTCCGCCAGACGAAGGCAGACCCCCATCTCCGCAAGCTGCCCATCATCATGCTCACCACCACCGAGGACCCGCGCGAGGTGGCTCGTTGCCATGAACTGGGCTGCAACAACTACATCGTCAAGCCCGTGGACTACGACAAGTTCTCCGAGGCCATCAAACAACTCGGCCTGTTCGTCTCCCTCGTGCAAGTGCCGGAGCTGAACGGCAAGCCCTGACCATGTCCGCCCCGGCCCAGCCCGTGACCGTCTTCGTGGTGGATGACGACCTCGGGCTGGTCCGCCTCATCGAGCGCGCGCTCCAGCGCGCGGGCCACACCACCGCCTCCGCCACGTCCGGGCTGGACGCCATCCGGTGGCTGGGCGAGCACCGGCCCGAGTTGCTGCTGCTCGACCTGAAGCTCCGGGACCTCGAGGCCCCCGAACTCATCAGCCAGCTCGAAACGCTCGGGCGCACCGTCCCCTTCCTCGTCATCACCGGTCAGGGCGATGAACGCGTGGCCGTGGAGATGATGAAGCGCGGCGCACTGGACTACCTCGTCAAGGACGCGCAGTTCCTCGAACTCGTCCCCGCCGTCGTGCAGCGCGCGCTCGCACAAATCGAACGCGACCGCCGGCTCGTCGTCGCGGAGGAAGGGATGCGCCGGCTCGAACAGGAGGTGCTCAACATCAGCGAGCAGGAGCAGCGGCGCATCGGGCAGGACTTGCACGACGGCATCTGCCAGCAGCTCGCCGGCATCGAATTGATGAGCCAGGTGTTGGCGCAATCGCTGGCCCGCAAGTCCAAGCAGGATTCCGCCCAGGCCGGCCTGATTGCCGCGCATATGCGCGAGGTCATCGCCCAGACGCGGATGCTCGCCCACGGCCTGTGCCCCGTGGTGCTGGAGTCCGAGGGGCTGATGTCCGCGCTGCAAGAGCTGGCGCACGCCACCACGAAGATGTTCAGCGTGGACTGCGTCTTCCGCTGCGCCCATCCCGTGCCGATCCACGACAACCCGACGGCCACGCAACTCTACCGCATCGCTCAGGAG
>JAYTIO010000658.1:0-3680 GCA_043731805.1 Pedosphaera sp.
GCCGGCTTTCGGGTCGGTCGGCTGCTTGGCGTGGAGCAGGTCATACTTCGCTTTTTCCAGATCGGTCCAGACGCGGCTGCTCCAGCCGAAGGGGTTGATCATGTAAACCCGATTGCTCATGCAGAGGACGCGATACTCGATGGCCCCGGCGGGCATCTGCTTGGCGACGGGGACGCGCACGTCAATGGGCGGCGGGCCTTTGGGCGGCGGGGTCTTGTCGAGCGCGGCGCGGAGGCCGTCACGCTCGCCGAGCAGGCCGGACACGGCTTGCTTCTCCGCCGCCTCGACGGTGCGCTTCTCAATCACTTCCTTCTGCAGCGCCTCGAAGTCACGGACCTTGATGCCCTTTTGCTCCAGCGTCGTTTCGAAGGCGCGCAGGTCGTCCTGCTTGGACTTGGCCTTCTGCGCGGTGACCTCCTGGTTGGCGCCGGACTTCTCGGCCGTGGCTTTGCGCTGCGCCAGCTCCTGCTTGGCCTGCTGCACCTGCTGGGGCGTCACGTTGGCGAGTTCCTCCTCGACCTGGTCGGCGGTGCTCTTGACGCCCATCTGGACGATGATGAGCACGAGCAGCAACGTGCCGACCACGTTGGTCATGTTGTCCATCATGGAATCCATGTTGATGCCCTCGTCGAGGTTTTGGGAGCGCTTGGCCATAGGGGGAGCGGTTAGCGGGCAGCGGACAGCGGACGGCGGGAAGTATTCAGTAAGCAGTGTTCAGTGTTCAGTCCGGCGGCGCGCGGCTCGGCGACTGAACACTGAACACTGAACACTGAATACTTTGGTTCCCTTTTCATTTCATGAACTTCTCGAACTCGCTCAAGTCCACCTTCCCCTGGCCGGGGATGGGCATCTTGCTGGTGGCCAGCTTGAAATTGCCTTCCGCCCAGCCGGCCCCGCGCACGTAGCTGTTCCAGCCGTCGGTGCGGACAAGGAAGAGCACCAGGTGGTTCTTGCTCTGGGCCACCTCGGTGAGGAAGGCGTTGTAATCCTTGTCCACGCCGATGGTGGCGGCAGGGACGCGGAAGCGGTCCTCCTTGCCACGATGGACCACGACCGAGTCGCTGTTGGCCTCGACCACGAAGAGCCGACGGCCCACAGCGAAACCGCTGCCGCCACCTTGCACGCGCAGGCCTGGTTTGAGGTCGCTCGGGTTGATACGACGTTCGGCGAGGTCCTCCTTGAGTCGGGCGATTTCCTTGGCCAGCCGGGGCTTGTCTTCCATCAGGTGGGCGATGGCGAGCTGGAGGTTCTCGACCTCCTTCTGGACGCGGGCGCGCAATTGGTCGGTCGTCTCCGCCCCTTCCGAGATTTCGCGGAGCAGGAGCAGGCGTTTCTCCACCTCCTCGACCGTGGTGAGTTGGTCGGAGAAGGCCCGATATTCGCTGAGTTGCTTTTGCAGGTCCTTCATCTCCAAAGCGAGGGGGTTCGATTTCGCCGCCGCCGTGCCCGTGGTCGTCACCTGCATGATGGTCAGCACGCAAATCATCACCACGAGCGCGCCCGAGAGGCACGCGAGGATGCTCAGGAACGGGAAGAGTGAGACGTTCGGAACGGCGCTGACGCGGGGGCGGGCCATCGTTAGAGGGGCGAGGGGTGAGGGAGGAGGGAGGAAGGAGGAAGGCGCAACCGCCGGGTGGCCGGCCAGTCAACTCCGCTGCGGCGTCCTGAATGGTTCACTTCGAGGGTCATTGGGAATGGGGCCTTGGTCATGCGCTCACTTCCCCATCATGCGGCCGAGGAAGCCGCTCTTCGCGGGGGCGACCTGCTGAATGATGATTTGCTTCGCGCCCAGCGCGGTGAGGGTTTCGTTGAGGGCGACAATGCCTTTTTGGAGCGAGGCCAACTGCGTGTTCGCCGTGTGCAGGGCTTCCGAGGAGGCGCGGGCCACGTCTTGCTGGACTTTGCTCATGCCGGATTCCACGGAGCGGGCGACGGTAGCTTGGGCGTCGGCGGCCGCGCGGTCCAAGCCGCCGAGCTGGCCGGTGACGGCGCGGATGCTCTCGCTCAGGGCGCTCAACTGTTGAGCGACGGGGCGGAGGTTGTCTTCGAGGGACTTGGAGGCGTCGCGCTGCATCTGGCGGCTGACTTCGAGCGAGGCGGTTTGCGCGGCGCTCTGCTGCTCGCGGCTCGTGCGGTCGAGCTGGGACATCTGGCTGATGACATTCTTGACCGCCTCGCCGAGTGACGCGAGGTGCTGGCCGGCGGGGCGCAACGCTTCTTCCAAGGCGCGGGCCGCGTCGCGTTGCAACTGGCTCGTGGCCTCGTGCATCGCGCGCTCGGCGGCGAGCTGCTGGTCGCGGGCCTGCTTCTCCAGCCCGGCCATGTGCGTCGCGGTGCCTTTGACGGCCTCGCCCAACGCGCCGAGCTGCTGGGCGGCGGGGCGCACGGCGTCTTCCAAGGCCTTCGCCAAACTCTGTTGCAACTTCGCCGTGGTCTCGATGAAGGCCTGTTGGCCGGCCGCGTGTTGCTCGCGCGATTGCTTCTGAAGCGACGCGGCCTCGAGGACGGCGTTCTTCGCCGTCTCGCCGATGCCGGCGAGTTGGGCGACGGCGGGCCGCATGACTTCTTCCATGGCCTTGGAAGATTGGGTGGCCGTGGTGCGGATGGATTCGGCGAGGCTGCGGGAGGCGTCCTCCTGCACGCGCGCGATGGATTCCTGCATGGCCCGCTGCATCGCGGCCTGCTGTTCGGCGGCGTTGCGCTCGAGCGCGGCGACGTGGCCGGCGGCGGTCTTCACGGAGTCGCCGAGCGAGCCGAGCTGTTGCGCGGCGGGGCGAATGGCGTCTTCCAAAGCCTTCGCCAAACTCTGCTGCAACTTCGCCGTGGTCTCGATGAAGGACTGCTGCCCGGCGGCGTGTTGCTCGCGGGACTGCCTCTGGAGCGACGCGGCCTCGGCCACCGCGCTCTTGGCCGTCTCGCCGATGGCGGCGAGATGCAGCATGGCGGGCTTGATGGACTCCTCGATGGCGCGCGAGGACTGGGCAGCGGAGGCCTTGATGGATTCCTCCAGCACTTTGCCAGCGTCCTTCTGCACGTTGGCGACGGCTTCCTGCATGGCTTTCTGCACGGAGGCTTGGTGTTCGCCGGCCTGCTTTTGGAGAGTGCCGACGTGGCCGGCGGTGGCCTTGACGGCCTCGGTGAGGGCGTTGACCTGCTCGACGGCGGGCTTGAAGGTGCTCTCGATGGCCTTGGAGGTTTCCGTGATGGAGCTCCGCATGGCCTCGGCGATGACCTTGCTGGAATCCTGCTGAAGCTTGGCGAGGGTTTCCTTCACCGATGCGTCGAGTTGGGCCTGCTGCGTGGAGGCGACCTTCTCAAGCGCACTAACGTGCTCGGTGGCTTTCTTCAACGTGGTGCTCAAGGTCTCGATGCTCGTGCCAGCGGACTTGCCGAGGTCGGTCAAGGTCTTGCCGGCGGTCTCGTTGAAGGCGGCGATGGCCTTGCTGAAGTTTTCCTGCACGAGCTTCTGATTCTCGGTCGCGCGCTTGTCCAAGCCGTCGGCCTGCTCGCGGACCATCTTCGACGCAGCATCCAACCCGGTGAGGAACTGCGTGTGCGCGCGGGTCAGCGAAGCGGTGAGCACGTCGGCCAGCGCGCCCATGTCGCCGCCGGCGGTGTTGGAGCCGTCGTTGAGCCGGGGCAGGAGAATCTCGTTACAGTAGGCGTCAATGTTGCTGAGG